>DAIOWL010000318.1:0-7513 GCA_036758545.1 Streptosporangiaceae bacterium
TCGCTGTCCCGCGAAGGCGTCGAGCGGCTGCTGGCCGGCATGCGCGCCGGAAACGACCGCCTCGACCTCTGACCCGCCTCTCCTACTGGCGGCGCTGGCGCAAGGTGACCGCGGACAGCAGCGCGGCGCCCGCGAGCAGCGCGGCCGACAGATACAGCGCTGAGTGCAGCGCGCCGGTGAAGGCCGCGAACCCCGCCTGGATGAGCTGGTCGATCGGGCTGTTTCCCCCGGCCGAGCCGCCGTGGGGCAGGGATACCGAGCCGGTCTCGATGACCTGGAGCACGTACTGCTGAAGCGCGGGTGTGGCGCCCAGGTGCGTCATGCGGCTGACCAGCCCGGACCGCAGCTCGGTGTTGACGACGGCGCCGAGGATGGCGATGCCGGTGACCGCGCCGAACTCCCGGCTGGTGTTGGTGGCCGACGCGGCCATGCCCGACCGCTCGGCGGGTACCGCCCCGAGCACGGACGAGGTGACCGGCACGACGCAGGTGCCGATGCCGGCGCCGACGACGGCCAGCGAGGCGGCCAGCGGCAGGTAGGCGGGGTTCGGGCTGATCGCCAGGTTGGTCAGCAGCAGGCCGGCGGCGAACAGCAGGCAGCCGGAGACCAGCAGCCAGCGGGCGCTGGCCACGGTGGTCCACCGGCCCGCCAGCAGCGACGCGATGATCATCATCGCGGTCATCGGCAGGAACAGGCCCGCGATGCGGTAGGCGGAGTAGCCGGCGATCACGCTCAGGTAGAGCGCGGTGAAGAAGAAGATCGCGAAGGTAGAAAAATACGTGCAGTACGCGACCACGTTCGGGGTGGTGAACCGGGGGACCCGCAGGTAACCGAGGTCAAGCAGCGGGAACGGGGCACGGCGCTCCCAGAGCACGAAGGCGACCGCCGCCACCACGGACACGGCGAACAGGGCCAGCACGCTGGGTGCGGCGTAGCCGGCGCTCTCGCCGTTGATGATGCCGAAGATCAGGGCGGCCAATGCGCCGGCGCCTAGCACGGTGCCGGGCACGTCGACCCGGCCCGCCCCCGGGTCGGAGCTCTCCGGCAGGATCATGGCCGCTACGACCAGCGCGGCCAGGCCGAAGGTCACGTCGAACCAGAAGATTCCCCGCCAGCTCCACACCCCGACCAGCGCTCCGCCCAGGACCGGGCCGAGCGCGAGCGAGAACCCCGATACCGCGGCCCAGACCCCGAGCGCGCGGTTGCGGCTCCGTTCGTCGGGATACAGATGCCGGATCATCGACAAGGTGCCGGGTTCGCTGGCCGCGGCGCCCAGCCCCATGACCGCCCGGGCCGCGATCAGCAGCCCGATGCTTCCAGAGACCGCGGCCAGCGCGGCTCCGGCGCAGTAGACACCCGCGCCGGCCAGCATGATCTTCTTGCGGCCGAACTTATCGCCCAGCATCCCGAAGGCCAGCATCAAGCTGGCGAACGTCAGGGCATACGCCCCGACCACCCACTGCAGCTCCGAGACCCCGCCGTGCAGGTCCGACTGAATGCTGGCCAGCGCGACGCTGACGACCGTGTTGTCCAGGAAGGTCAGGAACAGCACCGTGCACAGGCAGGCGAGGGCAAGGGGGCGGCGCCGGGGGGTGAGCATGCCCTGCCTGGCGTGCGCGAGCGTATCGGCCACTCCGCTAGCTCCGGCAGGCAGCGGGCAGCTTGGCGCTCCCCTTGGGGTACTCCAGGTAGGCCAGCGCGCAGAAGCTCGCGATGGCTACCTTCCAGGTGCCGTCCAGGTAGACCGCGGTGCCCACCTGGTTCTTCAGCAGCGGCGTGCCGAGCAGCAGGACCTCGTAGTGCACCGTGGCCTGCGACGGTGACGTAATCGTCACCGAGCTGACCGTCGCGGTCGACCCGGTCGCGGCCTGCCCGAACGAGGTCTTGGCCTGGGCCTCGACGAACGCGGCTACCTGCTCCCCGTTCTGCACCAGGGCGAGCCGGCGCGGGATCGGTGCCTTGCCGTTGAAGACCGTCTTCCAGTTGGCCGTGATGGCGGCCACAGCCGCCGCGCCGCTGACTGGCTCGGCCGCCGCGGTGGCACTCGCGCTCGGCTTCGGACTGGCCGGCTTCGCCGAAGGGCTGCTGCCCCCGCAGGCGGCCAGGATCAGGCATCCCGCTGCCGCCAGCGCGGCCCATGCCTGACGCGGCTCCGGCCCGTATCGGCTACGCATTGTCGCAGTGTGCCACACGAGAGGCCACACGCGTACCGATACCAAATTCAGATCGCCCAGCGGTCCGCGAAGTCGCCCGGCACCCGTCATGCCGGGAAGATCGTGGCGCCGCGCCCTGTTCTGGGCAGCGGGGGCCAGGCAAGAGACTTAGGAGAGGAACCGGTTCGGTGGCAGTGGTGCTGGACGAGACGACGCGCAAGCTCCTGGACGGTAAGAACTTCGCGACGGTGGCCACGGTGAATCCCGACGGCGGTCCGCAGGCCTCGGTGGTGTGGATCTTGCGCGACGGCGACACGGTGCTGTTTTCCGCCGTCGCATCCCGGCGCAAGGTGCTGAACCTGACCAGGGACCCGCGCGTCAGCCTGACCGTGTTCGACCTCGCGAACCCGTACCAGTCGGTGGAACTCCGCGGCACCGCCGAGCTGACCGGGGACCCCGGCAAGTCCCTGCCCAGGGCGCTGTCGCAGAAGTACCTCGGCGAGGACCCGCCGCCCGAACCCGACGAGCTCGCCCGCGTGATCGTCCGGGTCATACCGGAGCGGGTCAACGCCTTCTCCGCCTGAGCCATCACCCGAACGGCCAGGGGTGGCGGCTCGCCCGGCCGGTTGTTAGCCTGAATCAGTAAACTGTTTATGCCAGGAGGTCTGCATGTCTGAACGTGACGCCGTTATCGTCGACGCGGTACGGACGCCGGTCGGCAAGCGGAATGGCTCACTTGCCAACATTCACGCCGTGGACCTCTCGGCCCACGTGCTGAACGCGCTGGTGGCGCGGAACGGCTTCGACCCCGCCGTGGTCGACGACGTGATCTGGGGCTGCGTCCAGCAGGTCGGCCAGCAGGGCCTCAACGTGGCCCGGATGGCCGTGCTGGCCGCGGGCTGGCCCGAGACGGTGCCGGGCACCACGGTCGACCGCCAGTGCGGCTCGTCCCAGCAGTCCATTCACTTCGCCGCGGCCGGGCTGCTCTCCGGCCAGTACGACGTGGCCATCGCGGGCGGCGTGGAGATGATGAGCGCGGTGCCGATGGGGGCGACCGTCAGGGATCCCGAGCTCGGCCGCCCGGGCGGCCCCAAGGTGCGGGAGCGCTACGGCGTCACCTTCAACCAGGGCATCGGCGCCGAGATGATGGCCGAGAAGTGGGGCCTGTCCCGCGGCCAGCTCGACGAGTTCTCCAGCGCCTCGCACGCCAAGCTGGCCGCCGCGACCGACGAGGGCCGGCTGGCCGGCCAGATCGCCCCGGTCGAGCTGCCGGACGGCCAGGTGCTCTCCGCCGACGAGGGCCTGCGCCGGGGGACCAGCCCGGAGAAGCTGGCCGGACTCAAGGCCGTCTTCAAGGAGGGCGGCGTCATCCACGCGGGCAACTCCTCGCAGATCAGCGACGGGTCCGCGGCCGTGCTGATGATGACCTCGGACAAGGCCCGCGAGCTCGGCCTGACCCCGCTGGCCCGGGTGCGCACCGCGGTGCTGGCCGGGGACGACCCGGTGATCATGCTGACCGCGCCCATCCCGGCCACCCTCAAGGCGCTGAAGAAGTCCGGCCTGTCCATCGGCGACATCGGCACGTTCGAGGTCAACGAGGCGTTCGCCCCGGTACCGCTGGCCTGGCTGGCCGAGACCGGCGCCGACCCGGACCGGCTCAACACGGGCGGCGGCGCGATCGCCATCGGCCACCCGCTCGGCGCGTCCGGCGCCCGGCTGATGACCGCCCTCGTCCACCGCATGGCGGCCGAAGGCATCCAGTACGGCCTGCAGACCATGTGCGAAGGCGGCGGCATGGCCAACGCCACCATCATCGAACGCATCGCCTGACCTAGCGCCCCGTTCGTCCATCCCCGGCCCCGAACCCCGACCCTCACCCCGGCGCCCGCGGGCCCGGAGATAACCACGGCAATGTCACATTGCCGTGCTCCTGACCACGGCAATGTCACATCGCCGTGGTTCGCCCGCCCGGCCGCGCCGGGGCGGGCCGGCACGTTCTGACCAGCTCAGCATTTGTTGCACTCTCGTGCTGTATCCGGTGTATCTGGAGCCGGGATCCTTGCTCTGTAGATCAGGATGGCGCCAAATACCCGGTAGGGGGGATCCGTGAGCCGCTTCTGCTTCCGCCGCAGCGGCCTGACGCTCCACCACCGGCCTGGCCGGGAAACTGCCGTCTCGGCGTGGCGCGCCAAGCGGCGCCCGGCGTCAGGGAAAGCTGAAATACTTCCGCGCAAGTGTGAACCGGCCGGGCCTCTAGGTGCGTAGGACCCCACATGAGACGTAATACACCGCTCATCACTCTGCTGACCGGCGCCGTCCTCGGCGTGGTCCTGCTGATCTCGACCATGCTGGCGAACCCTTCCAGCGCGCCGTTGAACTATTCGGCGGCGGCCGCATCCTCGGCCGCGCCCGCCGAATCGGCCACCCCGGCCGAATCGACCGCCCCCGCCCCGGCGGAATCGTCCGAGGCCCCCGAGCAATCGCCCGCTGCGGCTCCCTCGCCCGCGCCCACGAGGACGACGCCGACCAGGGCCGACTTCACGGGCCGGGTCGGCGGCGGCGGCGGGTCGGTCGCGGTGGCGGTCCACGGCGACAAGGCGATCGCGTACGTCTGCAACGGCTCGACCGTCGAGGGGTGGATGCGGGGCAAGGTGGACGGCGACAAGCTGGTCCTGACCGGCAAGAACCAGACCCACCTCACCGCGTCCTACCACGCCGGCAAGGTGACCGGGGACGTCGAGGCCCACGGCACCGACTACAGCTTCTCGGTGTCCACGGTGAGCAAGTCATCAAGCAAGTCATCAGGCCTGTACCAGGCCACCGAGGTCGTGCAGGGCAAGACGATCAAGGCCGGCTGGATCGTGCTGGGCGACGGCACGCAGATCGGCTCCGTGGAAATCAAGCCATCGGGCAAGGACGCGGTGACGGCGCCGAAGCTCGAC
This sequence comes from Streptosporangiaceae bacterium, assembly GCA_036758545.1. Classification (GTDB taxonomy): domain Bacteria; phylum Actinomycetota; class Actinomycetes; order Streptosporangiales; family Streptosporangiaceae; genus Palsa-504. The sequence goes on from DAIOWL010000318.1 coordinate 5,096, forward strand.
GTGACGACGATGACCGCGCGGATCGGTAACGTCGTCCTGCACGCCGTCCCGGTCAGCGGCGTCACCGGCAGCGGATTCTGACCAGCCCATACTTTCGGCACCATCGGAGACGATCATGACCGCACCACCCACCGCGCCCTGGCCGGTGCCCAGGGAACGCACCACCTCGACCGCGGCCAAGCTGATCGTGCCCAGCCTGATCGGCGCGCTGGTCGCGCTGGGCCTGGGCATCTACGGGCGGGTGCACAGCCCGACCGGGATCGCCATCAACATCGCGGGCTTCTCCAGCCCGGGCACGGTGAAGTCGTGGCTCGCCACCGGCGCGACGGTCTTCGCGATCGTCCAGGTGGGCTCGGCCCTGGTCATGTACGGCAAGGTCCCGCGGGTCACCGCGCCCGAGTGGATCGGCGGGCTGCACAAGTGGTCCGGCCGGATCGCGTTCCTGCTGGCCGTGCCGGTCGCGATCCACTGCCTGTACGCGCTGGGCTTCCAGCAGTACAGCACCCGTGTCCTGATCCACTCGGTGGTCGGATGCCTGTTCTTCGGCGCGTTCACGGTTAAGATGCTGATCCTGCCCAAGCGCGGACTGCCCGGCTGGGTGCTGCCGGTCGTGGGTGCGGTCGTATTCACGCTGCTGGTCGTCATCTGGCTCACGTCCGCCTACTGGTTCTTTTCCACCTTCGGCATCAAGCGCTGAGGAGTCCTTCCGATGGCCGAGCCCAGCGAGTCCGGCGTCGCGGTGTCCAGTCGGCGCACCGTGCTGGCCTGCGCCGGCACCGCGTGCGCCGCGGTGCTGGCCGGATGCAGCACGTACAACTCCAACAACGGCGGGGTAGCGGGTAGCCAGCCCGCGCAGCCCGCCTCCTCGCCGGCCGCGCCGGCCGGCTCTGGTTCCGGCGGGGCGGCCGCGCCCGCCGCGCTGGCCAGCACCTCCGACGTCCCGGTCGGCGGCGGCAAGATCCTGACCGACAAGAAAATCGTGCTCACCCAGCCGAAATCCGGCGAGTTCCACGGGTTCAGCGCGGTGTGCACGCACGCCGGGTGCACCGTCGGCAGCGTGTCGGATGGCACGATCAACTGCCCGTGCCACGGCAGCAGGTTCAGCGTCATCAACGGCGCGGTCGTCAACGGCCCGGCCACGTCCCCGCTGCCACCGGTCAACGTCAAGGTGCAAGGCACCTCGATCGTCCAGGCTTAATATGCCGAATATGCCGAACGGGCGGCGTTCCCGTTCCCGGCCCGGCCAGGGGCTACCGGGTAGCCTGGCCACGTGAAGGCGGGAGGATCCCTCGTCCTGACTGCGGACGCCGATGCGGCGGCGCGCCAGGCCGTGGCCGATGCCCGGGCTTCGCTCGGGGCGGAGCCGCCCTCGTTCGCCGTGCTGTTCGCCTCGGCGGATTTCGCTTCCTCGGCCCCGGCCCTGGTGGCGGCGGTGGCCGAGGAAACAGGCGGCGTGCCGCTGATCGGATGCGTGGCGCAGGCGGTGGCAGGCGGTGCCCGCGAGGTCGAGTCAGGGCCCGCGGTCTCCCTCTGGCTCGCCTCGGACCTCGGCCCGGTCGAGACGTTCGCCATGGAGTTCGTCCAGACCGCCAGCGGCGGCGCCTTCGGCGGTTACCGGTTTACCCCGGGGGTTCACCTGATGGTGTGCGACCCGTTCACGTTCCCGGCCGGTGACCTGCTGGCCCACCTGAACCAGCACGTGCCGGGGGCTGTGGTGATGGGCGGCATGGCGAGCGTCGCACTGCGGTCCGGGCAGAGCCTGCTGTTCCTGGACGACCGGGTGGTCACCCACGGCGCCGTCGGCGCCCACCTGCCGCGGGCCGGGATCCATCCGCTGGTGGCGCAGGGATGCCGCCCGGTCGGGGATCCGTACATCGTCACCCAGGCCGACGGCAACCTGATCGCCGAGCTCGCCGGGCGGCCGCCGCTGGCGCGGCTGCGGGAGCTGGCCGCCGCGCTGCCGGTCCAGGAGCAGGAACTGCTCGCCAGCGGCGTGCACCTCGGCATCGTCATCGACGAGTACCAGACCGAACCCGGCCAGGGCGACTTCCTGGTCCGCGGCATCGCCGGCGCCGATCCCGAGTCGGGGACCATCGTGGTGGGCGGCGAGCTCGAGGTGGGGCAGACCGTGCAGTTCCACGTCAGGGACGCCCGTTCGGCCGATGAGGACCTGCGGCGCGCCCTGGAGCGGGAAGCCGCCGCCCTGGACGGCCGGCCAGCGGCCGGGGCGCTCCTGTTCACCTGCACCGGCCGCGGCACGCACATGTTCGCCGAACCCGACCATGACACCGGGCTGCTAGCGCAGACGCTGGGCCAGATACCGGTGGCCGGGTTCTTCTGCGGCGGGGAGCTCGGACCGGTGGGCGGGCAGAACTTCCTGCACACCTTCACCGCGTCGATCGCCCTTTTCCCGGAGAC
>DAIOWL010000319.1:0-7507 GCA_036758545.1 Streptosporangiaceae bacterium
CCCCGCCCACGCCGTCGAACACCACGTCCACCTCGCCGGCCAGGTCGCGGACCTGCCTCTCCCAGCCGTCGTGGCTGTAGTCGACGGTCACGTCCGCGCCGAGGTCCCGGGCCAGGGCCAGCTTGCGCGGCTGCCCGGCCAGCGCGATGACCCGGGTCCCGGCCCGCCTGGCGATCTGCACCAGCAGCGTCCCCACCCCGCCACCCGCCGCCTCGACCAGGACGGTCTCGCCCGCACGCAGGTCCGCCCGGCCCGCCAGGGCGAGGGCCGTCCGGCCGTCGGCCAGCAGTGCGACGGCGTCCCGTGTGGCCAGCTCGTCCGGGATGCCGATCAGCCGGCCCACGGCGGAGACCGCCTGTTCGGCATACCCGCCGGTGCCGTTCAGGCTGGCCACCACCCGACGGCCGGCCCACGGGCTCGCCTCACCCACCGTCCCGCCGACGCCGTTGCCCAGGATGGCCGGCAGCGCCGGCAGCATTGACGGATGCGGCGGCCGACCCGCCCTGACCTGCGTCTCAACGAACGTGACGTTGGCGAACTCGACCTCGATGACCACCTCGTCCGGCCCGGCCCGCACCTCGGCCACCTCGGCAGGCTCGAGCACCTCCGGCGGGCCGAACTCCCGTATTACCACCGCGCGCACGCCAGGCCTCCTCCACCGGAACGATTCTTTCCCGGCAACGAGCCTAAAGGCCTTCACCGAACAGCGCAGCGGGCCGGGGTCCTAGGCCCATCGCCCGACGCCGGACCGGGCCGCCGACCGATGTCGGCGGGCGCCGCGCCTGCCTACCGTACCGATGAAACCGATCGCAGGAGGTGGTGGTCATGCTGGTCATGGAGGCCGAACGGTTTGGCGGGCCGCAGGTGCTGACCGCGCGTCAGGTGCCCGATCCGGTCGCCGGGCCGGGCCAGGTCGTGGTCCGTACGTCAGCTGCTGACGTGCTGTTCGTCGACACGTTCATCCGGGCCGGCCGCGCCGTGGACTTCTTCCCGATCCGGCCGCCGTACGTTCCGGGTAACGGGGTCGCCGGACGGGTGATCTCGCTGGGCGACGGGGTGGATCCCGGCTGGGCCGGCCGGCTGGTCGTCGCGCACACCGGGGGGAGCGGCGGGTCCGGCGGATACGCCGAGCAGGTGGCCGTGGCCGCGGACGAGCTGATCCCGGTGCCGGATGAGCTCGGCCTGCCCGAGGCCGCCGCGCTGCTGCACGACGGGTCCACAGCGATGGGCCTGCTCCTCGGGACCGGGGTCAAGCCGGAGGAGCAGGTGCTGGTCACCGCGGCCGCGGGCGGGATGGGCGTGCTCCTGGTCCAGCTGGCCCGGGCGGCCGGCGGGCGGGTCATCGGCGCCGCCCGCGGCCGCCGCAAGCTGGCCGTGGTCAGCGACGCGGGCGCCGATGCGGTCGTCGACTACTCCGAACCCGGCTGGGCCGGCCAGGTACGCGAGCTCACCGCGGGCCACGGGCCCGACGTGGTGTTCGACGGCGCGGGCGGTCCGCTGGGCCGGTCCGCCTTCGAGATCATCGCCCCTGGCGGCCGGTTCTCCGCACACGGCATGTCCGGCGGCGGGTTCGCGCCGCTGGACCAGGCCGAGGCGCGCCGCCGCGGCGTTACCGTGAACGGGATCGGGACGTACGAGCCCGAGGTGTTCAGGCAGCGTGCCGCGGCCGCGCTGGCCGAGGCGGCCGCCGGGCGGCTCAGCCCGGTCGTCGGGCAGGAGTATCCGCTGGCCGGCGCGGCCGACGCGCACGCCGCCCTGGAGTCCAGGCTCGCCGTAGCCAAGACCCTGCTGCGCCCCTGACCCCTCCCGCCACCGCCCCTCACCGCGCCACCGCCCCCGATTTGTCTGCGGTTTCGGGCGCCCTGACCCCCGAAACCGCAGACAAAGCCGCATCCACCCGCCCATCACCGCTCCGATCCCACCCCTCACCGCTCCGACCCACCCCATCACTGTGGATTTGCTAAGGTCAAACTTATCAGTTTAGGCTTAGCATATGACCGGAGACCTCGACCCACACGATGTCGCGGCCGCCCTCCGCGTCAGCATCGGGCTCCTGCTGCGCCAGATGCGCCAGGTCCGGGTGGCGGGCGAGCTCACCGTGCCGGAGACCTCGGCGCTGGCCCGGCTGGACCGCGGCGGTCCGGCTACCTCCAGCGCGCTGGCCCGCCTGGAGCAGATCAGCCCCCAGTCGATGGGCGCGACGCTGAGCGCGCTCGAGGCGCGTGGCCTGGTCAGGCGCGGCCCGGACGCGCACGACGGCAGGCGGGTCGTCCTCTCGGTCACCGACCTCGGCCGGCAACTGCTCAGGGACAAGCGCGACGCGCGCACCCGGCAGTTCGCCCGGGCCCTGTCCGCCGGCTTCACCTTCGATGAGCTGAACCAGCTGATGGCGGCCGCGCCACTGCTTGAGCGGCTAGCGCAGTCGCTATGACAAAGCTCTACACCGCGCGGACCCGGCGAGAAAGCGCCGCCCCTGGCGATCGCTACAAATGGGTAGCGCTGGCCAACACCACCGCGTCCATGTTCATGGCCACGCTGGACGGGTCGATCGTCATCATCGCGCTGCCGGCCATCTTCCGCGGCATCCACCTGGACCCGCTGGCTCCGGGCAGCATCAGCTACCTGCTGTGGATGATCATGGGCTACCGGCTCGTTCAGGCCGTGCTGGTGGTGACCGTGGGGCGCCTGGGCGACATGTTCGGCCGGGTCCGGATCTACAACTCCGGCTTCGTCGTCTTCACGGTCGCGTCCATCCTGCTCTCCTTCGACCCGTTCACGGGCGGCCACGGGGCGCTATGGCTGATCGGCTGGCGCCTGCTGCAGGCCGTCGGCGGGTCCATGCTGATGGCGAACTCGGCCGCGATCCTGACCGACGCGTTCCCGGCCGAGCAGCGTGGCTTCGCGCTCGGCACGAACCAGGTCGCGGGCCTGGCCGGCATGTTCGTCGGGCTGGTCGCGGGCGGCCTGCTGGCCGCCATCGACTGGCGGTGGGTGTTCTGGGTCAACGTCCCGGTTGGCGTCTACGGCACCATCTGGGCGTACCTGCGGCTGCGCGACAACGGCGAGCGCCACCCCGCACGCATCGACTGGTGGGGCAATATCACCTTCGCCGTCGGCCTGAGTGCGGTCCTGATCGCCGTCACCTACGGCATTCAGCCCTACGGCGGGCACACGATGGGCTGGACCAGCCCGTGGGTGCTCGCAGGGCTGGCCGGCGGCAGCGCGCTGCTGGCCGCGTTCGCCATCCTGGAGACCCGCATCGAAGCGCCGATGTTCCAGCTCAGCCTGTTCCGCATCCGCGCCTTCACGGCCGGCAACCTGGCCGGCCTGACGGTGGCCATCGCCCGCGGCGGGCTGCAGTTCATGCTCATCATCTGGCTGCAGGGCATCTGGCTGCCGCTGCACGGCTACGACTACAGCCAGACCCCGCTGTGGGCGGGCATCTTCCTGCTTCCGCTCACCGCCGGGTTCCTGGTCTCGGGGCCGGTCGCCGGCTTCCTGTCTGACAAGTTCGGTTCCCGCGGCATCGCGACCGCCGGGATGGCGGTCTTCGGCGGCAGCTTCATCGGCCTGATGCTGCTGCCGGTCAACTTCCCCTACCCGGCCTTCGCGCTTCTCATCGCGCTGAACGGGATCGGCAGCGGGATGTTCGCCGCGCCCAACTCCTCCTCGATCATGGGCAGCGTCCCGGCCAGCCAGCGCGGCGCGGCCTCGGGCATGCGCTCGACCTTCCAGAACTCCGGCACCGCGTTGTCGATCGGCGTGTTCTTCTCGGTCATGATCGCCGGGCTGGCCAGCCGCCTCCCGGTGACGCTGGCCAGCGGCCTGCGCCAGCAGGGCGTGGCACCCGGTGTCGCGCACCAGGTCGCCGCCCTGCCGCCGGTTTCGTCACTGTTCGCCGCGGTCCTCGGCGTGAACCCGCTCGGCCACCTGCTGGCCGCCCACGGCGGCCTGGTCGGCCTCCCGGCCGCGGCCCGGCAGACCCTCACCGGCCGGGAGTTCTTCCCCGGCCTCATCTCCGGCCCGTTCCAGCACGGCCTGGTCATCGTGTTCGTCCTGGCCGCCGTCCTGTCCGTCCTCGCCGCCCTGGCATCGGCCCTGCGCGGCGCCCGCCCCGCCCCCGCTCCCGCCGACCCGGCTCCAACCCCAGCCGACCCCGCTCCCGCCCCAGTCGACCCCGCACCAGCCCCAGCCGACCTCGTTCCCGTAGCCGCCGATCGGGGACCAGCTCCGCCGTCTCACGAGTCTCATCAGCCCACGCATTTCAAACCGGGCTCATACGAGCGAAATTAGCGTGGAGGATTCGGCCTTCGTGGAGGATTAGTACGCCAGGGCAATGCCGCTTAGCTAACGACCTTGCCGCTAACGACCTTGGCCGGGCGCCACGTGCCCGCAAATCGGATTCTGATCACACTGGCACCGTTGGCATCACACCCCGGGGCCGGCCGACCCCGACGGAACGTCATGAAACCCCGGATCCACTGCGCTCTAACGCACTGGAAGTCCGGGTTCATAGCGTCCGGAACCGGGCTAGCCTTCATGATCAACTTAGCCCAAGCGGCATTGCGCCAGGGGTACCGGATCCTCCGCATAGGCCATTTTCTCCATACTATTTTCGAAGCAAAGAGAACTACGTTGCGCGCTTGCGTCCAATGGCTCGCACGAGCGACCCGCCGTCGCAAGGCAGCAGCCGGCCGGGACTCGGCCGACCGGATCTTAGCTGACCGGATCAGCCGACCGGATCTCAACCGACTGGATCAGCCGACCGGAATTCAGCTGACCGGATCAGCGGCCGGATCCCAGCTGACCAGGCCAGCAGCTGACCGGATCAGCTGACCGGATCAGCTGACCGGAAGGCGCGCGGACGCGCGCCCGGCCTTCCGGCCGGCCTTGCCCGACGCCTTCGCCGTACGGGCGACCAGGGACGACTCCCGGCGGGCCGTCTTGGCGGCGTGCCGGGTGCGCCAGGCCAGCGACGGGTTCCCGGCGGTGTCCGCCGAGGCGATCAGCAGGCCGCCGAACATGGACAGGTTCTTCAGGAAGTGGATTCGCTGCTGCGCCTGGTCCGCTTCCTCCTCGGCTTCCCAGAAGCGGTGCCCGGCCGCGGTGGTGGGTACCAGCGTCGCGGCCAGCGCGAGCGCGGACAGCCGCGGGAACCGGCCCAGCGCCAGCAGCGCGCCCGCCGCCATCTGGACGGCGCCGTTGAGCCGGACCGCGTCCTCGGTCTTGGCCGGGACGGCCGGGATCCGCTCGGCCAGCGGGCGGACCACCGACTCGGCGCGCGGAGCCACCCGCTCGGGCCGGCGGAACGTTTCGTAACCCTGGATGACGAAAATGGACGCCACCATGGGCCGGGCTATAGCTCGTAGTACAGTCATCACCCGTTGCTGCCCGCCGGTCACCGTTGTAACCGCGCGATGGTGATCATGGCCTCATAATTGGCGGGGTGAGCGAGCCGGAGGTCAGGATCAGACCGGTCAGTGAGGGCGACCGCCCGATGCTCTCCTGGCTCGTCGCCGAGCTGTGGGGTTCCGAACTCGTCGCCGTGCACGGCAGCGTGCTGCAGCCCGCCGAGCTGCCCGGGTTCATCGCCGAACGCTCCCGGCGGGTCGTCGGCCTGCTCACCTACCAGGTGCAGGGGGACGTGCTCGAGATCGTCACGCTCAACGCCATCGAGCGCCGGGTAGGCATCGGGACCATGCTCATCGAGGCCGCGGCGGGCGCGGCGCGGCACTTCCGCTGCCGCGAGGTCCGGCTCACCACCACCAACGACAACGTCGACGCGCTCCGGTTCTACCAGCGCCGCGGGTTCCGGCTGGCCGAACTGAGGCCGGGCGCGGTCGACCGCTCTCGGCTGGAGAAGCCGCAGATCCCGCGGACCGGCGACTACGGCATCCCGCTGCACGACGAAATCGACCTCACTCTGCGTATCTAAGAGGTCTAGGCCGCGACAGCGCCCTTCACCTGCCGCCCCCGGGCCCACACCGCGGTGATCCTGTCCGGGTCGGCGAGCACGCCGATGTCCGCCAGCGGATCGGCGTCCAGGGCGATCACGTCGGCGTCGAAGCCCTCGGCGAGCCGCCCGCTGCGCGGCGCCAGCGGGCCGAGGGTGAGCGGCCCGGATGCGGTGGCCGCCTCGATGGCCTCCAGCGGCGACATCCCCAGCTTGACCAGGTAGCCCGGCTCCGAACCGTTCTGGCCCCACGCGTTGGGAAGATCGGGGCCGGTCAGCGCGATGTCGGTGCCCATGGCGATGGTGACACCGTGCTCGTAGGCCCGTGTCACCGCCTGCGCGTGCAGGTCGGCGATCGCGTCCAGCTTGGCCATCGCGTAGGGCGGGACCGTCCCTTTGACGTCGCGGAAAGACAGCATGTCCTCGATGATCGTCCGGGTCGGGACCAGGATCGCCGAGGTTTCCCGCATCGCGTCGCAGCACTCGTCGTCCAGGTAGGTGCCGTGCTCGATGGTCCGCACCCCGGCCCGCAGCGCCGCCATGATGCCCGGCTTGCCGTGGCAGTGCGCCGCGACCACCCGGTCGGCCAGCCCCGCGACCTCCACGATCACACGCAGCTCGGCCACCGTGAACTGCTGGTGGACCGGGTCGTCGACCTCGGAGAGCACCCCGCCGGACGCGCACACCTTGATCACCTTCGCGTTCCGCCTGAGCTGCTCGCGGACCGCCCTGGCGCACTCGTCAGGCCCGTCCGCCAGCCGCGTCATGCCGCCCTGCGCGGAGTAGTCGCGCATCCAGTCGAGCGGGAAGGAGTGCAGGTCGCCGTGACCGCCGGTGGTGCTCAGGATGGCCCCCGCGCCGTAGATCGCCGGGCCGTCGATGGCTCCCTCATCCACCACGCGGGCCAGGTGAAGCCCGAGACCGCCCACGTCGCGCACGGATGTGATCCCGGCGTCGAGCGCGGCGCGCAGGTCCCTGGTGCACCGGGCGGCGCGCAGCGCCTCGGGCTCCAGCGGCAGGTGCCCCAGGTCGAAGGTCCTGGTCCCGAGGAGGTGCCCGTGGCACTCCCACATCCCCGGCATCACCGCCGTCACCCGCGTCACCGGGGCACCGGGGGTTGGCGGGGCCAGCCCGGCCGGGCCGGCGTAGCCGATCGAGGGGCCGTCCAGGACGACCACCCCGTCGCTGACGGGATCGCCGTGCCCGGGGATGAGCAGCCCGGCCTCGATGCGATGCATGTAGGTCCTCCCAAGGGGGGCCAGGGGGCCAGGGGGGTATGGGGGGGCGGGTAGCCCCCCCATGATCGGGGGGTTCCGGGGGGTCGCCCCCCGAATCACACCGTCCATTTTGACGGCCGCCCGCCCGCGCGGTCCATCATGGAGGAGAGGATCGGTCGCGTGTTCCAGGGAGGCGCCAGGCAGGACGACTGTGCCGTATTTTCACCGACAGTATCTACGTGTGTGCTGTCGCGAGTACGGGTCATGCGCTATACAGGGACATACGACTGTCCGGCAACCGGGTGCGGAGATCTGGGCTCTAGGGAGGCAGGGACAT
>DAIOWL010000320.1:0-7481 GCA_036758545.1 Streptosporangiaceae bacterium
GCCCGCGCTCGCGCCGAAGATGTGGTGCGCGACCTCTCCGAAGGCCATGCCGGAGGTGACCCCGATGAACAGCGACGGCGCGAAGACGCCGCCGGAGCCGCCGATCCCGATGGTCAGGCTGGTCGCGGCGATCTTGGCGAACGCAAGCAGGATCACGAACCATAGCGCGTACTGGCCCGCGGTGGCCTTGTACATCACGGGGTACCCGACCCCGTACATCTGCGGGATCGCGAGCAGCAGCAGCCCGAGCGCGATCCCGCCCACCGCGGGCCTGGCCCACTCCGGCCGGCCCTTCCACAGCCGGTCGCACAGATCCTCGGTTTTGTACAAGACCGCCTTGAACGCCAGGCCCATCAGCGCGGCGATGACCGCCAGCCCGGCTACCAGCAGGTAGGTGCCGACGTGATGCAGCGCGATGCCGTGCGGGAACCCGGCCAGGAACGGCTTGTCGCCCAGGAAGGGGATGGCGGTGATGTCGGCGATCATCGCCGCCAGCATCACGGTGAACAGCGCGTCGACGGAGAACTCCCGCACGATGATCTCCACGCCGAAGAACACCCCGGTGATCGGCGCGTTGAAGGTGGCGGCGATGCCGCCGGCCGCGCCGCAGGCGACCAGGATCCGCAGCCGGTTCTCCGGCATCTTGATCCGCTGGCCGAGGCTGGAGGCCAGCGCCGAGCCGATCTGCACGATCGGCCCCTCCCGCCCGACCGACCCGCCAGTCCCGATGCACAGCGCGGACGCCAGCGCCTTGACGAGGCTGACTTGCGGGCGGATCCGGCCGCCGTTGTCCGCCACGGCGATCATTACCTCGGGCACACCGTGGCCGCGGGCCTCGCGGGCGTACCGGTAGATCAGCGGGCCGTACAGCAGCCCGCCGATTACCGGGATGACGACGAAGAACCCCAGGCCCAGCCACGGCAGGTGCGCGCTGCCCAGATAGCCCTGCTGGCCGAACTGGCTGTGCCCGGTGGCCAGCCAGGTGAAGAAACTGATCAGGTACCGGAATACCACCGCGCCTAGCCCTGACCCTGCCCCGATCAGCACGGCGAGCAGGAACATGCCGCCCCGGCCCGCCCGCAGCCACCCGGCCGCCTTTGCGGGCAGCTTAGCCGCCAGCTCCGTCACGCCCTGTCCCCCTCGTCCGTGTGGCCACGATGGCCGGGCACTTGCGGCCGGGGCGCCTCCCCGGCGGGTACGGGCGACGGCCACTGGCTGTCGGGTATCTCTCCGGCCGCGTCCGCGAACGCCCGCAGCGCCTCGGCCACCGCCCGCTGCGCGTCCTCCGGCAGAGTCGCCACGATCGTCTCGATCAGCGCCCGGCGCCCCGCGGTCGCTTCGTCTACCACCATCCGGCCGGCCGCCGTCGCCGACACCAGCACCGCTCGCCGGTCCGCCCGGGCCCGGTGCCGCCGGATCAGTCCCTTGCGCACCAGCCGGTCACTCATCCGGCCCGCCGTCGACGGCGCCACGCCGAGCGCCGCGGCCAGGTCCACGATCCGCTGCGGGCCGCGTGAGGCCAGCACCACCAGCGCCCGGTACTGCGCGATCGTGGTCTCCTCGGCCGCCGCGCCCAGCGACCGCGTCGCCACCGCGACCAGCGACCGGCTTGCAGTCAGTACCGCGTCCACCGCGTCCGCGTCCGCCCGGTACCTCCGCGACGTGCGGGCCGCCTCTCGTGCTCTAGTCAATATTTGCACTATGCAATTATACGACAGTGGGCTCTCCCTGGCGCGGCGAGGGGCGAGGCCGCCATCGGCCCGCTGCTCGGGGTGATCCACGACGGCGGCCTGGGTGCCCCGTCCGGCCGAGCCGGGCTGGCCGAGGCCGCGGCCGCTCTCGGCGGCACGCCTTCCTTTTTAATATCCGCGCTTCCCCGCTCCAGTCTGGCCGAACGAGCCGCCCACCGCGAACTGGGTGGGGCCGAACGAGGGAAACCATTCCAGCACCGGCTTGCCGGCCAGCGGGTTGCCGAGCGGGTTCTGCAGGAAGGTGTCCATCAGCCCTGTGCCGTGCCAAAACCCGCGCGTGGGTCTGGCCTGCTGCTTTACGCTCGGCACTCAGGCTCATCCGCCTTGTCTGTTGGCTGATGGTCCGGGTGTTCGGCTGGCTGGCGCTGCTGGCGCGCAGTGATGCCGTTAAGGACGCGGAGATCCTGGTCCTGCGGCATGAGGTCGCTGTCTTGCGCCGGCAGGTCGCCCGGCCAAAGCCGGACTGGGCTGACCGTGCCGTGCTCGCCGCGCTCTCGCGCCTGCTGCCTCATCAGCTGTGTCTGTACCGGATAGTGACTCCGGGGACGCTGCTGACCTGGCACCGTCGCCTGGTCAAGAGGAAATGGACCTATCCCAGCGCGCCGGGACGCCCGCCAGTCTCAGATGAGATCCGTGAGCTCGTCGTACAGTTGGTCCGGCAGAACCCGCGCTGGGGGTACCGCCGCGTCCAGGGCGAGCTGGCCGGGCTGGGACACCGGATCGGTGCGGGGACGGTCCGCCGGATCCTGGCCGCCGCTGGGCTCGGGCCCTCGCCGCGCCGTGCGTCGCCGACGTGGCGGCAGTTCCTGGCCGCCGAGGCCGCTGGCATCCTGGCGTGCGATTTTCTGCATGTCGACACGGTCTTGCTCCGGCGCGTGTATGTCTGGTTCGTGATGGAGATCCAGACCAGGACCGTGCACATCAGCGGCGTCACCGCCCATCCGACCGGGGCCTGGACCGCTCAGCAGGCTAGGAACCTGCTGATGGATCTCGGTGAGCGTGCGGCCTGCTTCATGTTCTTGCTCCGCGACCGGGACAGCAAGTTCACTGCGGTATTCGACGAGGTCTTCGCCGGGAACGGCACGCAGGCAGGTCATCGGCGGCCTGATCAGCGAATACTGGAGAGCCGCCTAGCGGACACAAAACGGCAGGTCAGACAGGGTGAATGAGTATTGGCACGGCACAGCGGGCACGCTCAGCCGGTGGCCGTCAGGGCCGGGCAACGGTGCGCTCGCAGCCCGCAGGCCCACCGCACCGGCACCCAGCGACGATGAACGCCCTGACCAGCTGTGCCACCGCCGCTGATCCGCAGATCTGGCCGCATCCAGATGTCCGCAGCGGGCCGGCACGCGAGCGACGCCAGGCGCGCGTGACAGGCGCCGGATCCTGCCGGGTGATCCGTCCGGTGACTACGCGTCATTGAGCGCGACCGGGTGTCCTGCCCCCCGGCACGTGACCCGTTTGCAGGCGTCATGGCCCGCCACGGACGTTACCCTGCAAGGTGCTTCCTGGCAGCACGGCGCGATCGACCTGCGCGGATGAGCGCCTGGCGTTACTGGTCGAGTACGCCGTCGCTCACTAGTTGAGGTCAGCCCGGCGGAAGGCGATGACTGCGGCGACGAGGGCGCAGAGGCCGACGACGATCAAGGCCGTGAAGTCGCCGATGGCGACTCCCCTGCTGATCTGGTCGTTGCCGACGGACCAGTAGAAGAGCGACAGGTACCGTCCCGGCCGGATCCACGAGATCGTCGAGGCCAGGGAGCTGAGCAGGTAGGAGGCCGCGGCCAGGCCTGCACCGATGCCGAGCGCTGTGCCGCGTCGTCCGGAGGCCGCGCCGGCAGCCATGGTCACCAGTCCGAAGTCCACTCCCATGAGCACCACCGCCACTGCTGTGGCGGTCGCGTGGCCGGGGCTGATGGTGAGCTGGAAGCCACGCCCGATAAGGACGCAGACGGTCACCGCGGCGGCCAGCAGCAGGGCCTGCACGGTCATCGCGGCGGCCTTCTGGAGCACGATGGCGCGCCGGCGAATGGGCAATGCTGTCATCAGCGCCAGCGTGCCGTCCTCATTCTGCCCTGCCAGTGCGGCGGCACCGTATCCGATCGTCAGCAGGAGCATGATGAGCGGGAAGAAGTTGCCGTAGATGTTCCCGTTCAGCCAGCCTCCAGGTGAGGTCAGCGGCCCGGTGACACCGAACAGCGCAGCTGCCGTCGAGCCGCTGAGACTGTCGAGGGAGGTCGAGTTCTTGAACGCGGGGTAGAGGGCTACCACGATCAGGGTGTAGAGAGCCATCCCGGCCGCGTAGCCGATGGTGCTGCGGAGGCGCAGTCTGAAATCCAGCCGGGTGATGTCAGCCAGCATGCGACGTCTCCCTGGCGGACGATGGGCGGTAGAAGTCGAGGAAGAGTTCGTCAAGGTCAGCTGGGCGGGAGGTCAGGGCGACCGGGTCGTGGCTGGCGATGACCTTCAAGACCGGCCCGATCTCGCCGGTCACGTCGAGCGTCATGCGCGGGCCGTCCGAGCCGGTGACAGTGACGCCGCTTAGCGCACTCAGTTCTGCGTGGTCGACCGGGCGCCGGAAGCGGACTTCCATCTTCTGCGGTGCCGACCGGCGCAAGCCTTCCACAGTGTCTTCAGCCACCAGCCTGCCTTCCTTGATGATCGCGACCCGGTCAGCGATGCGCTGGACCTCGTCCAGCTCGTGGGAGGACAGGAAGACGGTCCGTCCCCCGGCCGCCGTCTCGCGGAGAAGGTTCCCGAACTCGTGCTGCATCAGCGGGTCAAGCCCGGAAGTCGGCTCGTCGAGCACCAGCAGCTCCGGCTGGTGCATGAAGGCCAGCACCAGGCCGATCTTCTGCCGGTTGCCCTTGGACAGTTCGCGCACCGGGCGATCGGCCACGACCTGGAAGCGATCGATCAGCCGGCCCGCCAGTGACTGGCCGTCGACAGCGCGGGCGCGAGCGAACCAGGCGATGTGCTGGCGGCCGGTCAGCCGCGGGAAGAGCTCGAGATCGCCGGGCAGGTAGCCGATACGGCGGTGGACCTCGACGCTGCCCGTGGCGGCATCGAGCCCGAGGAGCATGGCGCGGCCCTTCGTCGGCCGCTGCAGCGCCATCAGCATCCGGATCGTCGTCGACTTCCCAGCCCCATTCGGACCCAGGAAGCCGAAGACCTGTCCGGGCTCGACTCGCAGGTTGAGGTCGGCAACCGCGGTGACGCTGCCGTACTGCTTCGTCAGTCCCAGCGTCTCGATGGCGCTTGTCATCTGTCCGCACCCCCCCGGCCGGCGGCCGGCGGCAACTGTGCGGCCTGAGCCGAAGTCGCGGTCACGAACACACCATTGGCATAGACGTCGAAAACCTCCGCCGACCAGCGCGCCAGTCCGTCGCGGGACAGCGGGTCGATCCCGACGACCTGCGAGATATGCGGACGAAGCAGCAATATGGCCAGGTCGTTGCTCAGCAGAAAGGCATCGCGGACCGGCTCGTCGTGGGACGCCCTGACCACCCCGGCCTGTCCCAGGGCCTGCATTCCAGTCCGCGTCGCCTGGTAGAGCCGCTCAAACAAGGCCACCCCGGCCGGGCCGCCATCGCATAGGAGGCGCCCGACGTAACCCGCCAGTGCTGGCTCGCGCTCAAGCCGGTCGGCAAACAGGCCGGCGAGAGTAGCGCTGCCGCCCTCCTCTGAGATTCTGGCCAGGTCCGCCAGCATCGATTCCAGAAAAGCTGCCGCCCGCTCCTCAAGCACAGCCCGGAGCTTCTCTTTGGAGCCGTAATGGTGGATCACAAGCGCGGGCGAGACTCCGGCTGCCGCAGCGATCTGACGGATAGTCACACCGGCGTATCCCCGCTCGGCGAACAGTTCCATCGCCGCGATGCGTATCGCCGCTGCCGCTGTCAAGTCGTCCGGGTCTGAACTCATGTTCATATTATTAAACAATTGTGCAGCCCGGATCAAGAGGACCCAGAGCAGCTCGCGGACGGCCGGAGGCTGGCAAGAGCACAGTCGTTAGGAACCCGGGCCGGTTCAGGCGTACGCTTCTGGCGCAATCGTTGGCTCATGCGCCAGGAGGTACCGCGGATGCTCACCAAGATCTCAGACGTACCCGACTCGGTGCTGGGGTTCAGGGCCAGCGGCGAACTCACCAGCGACGACTACCGGAACGTGCTCATCCCGGCGGTCGAAGCGGCACTCCAGAGCCAGGACAAGCTCCGGCTCCTTTACTTCCTGGGCGACGACGTCACCGGATTCACTCCAGGCGCGGCCTGGCAGGACGCCAAGGTCGGCATGACGCACCCCACCCGGTGGGAGAAGATCGCCGTCGTGACCGACAACGAATGGCTCCGGCACTCGGCCGGCATCTTCGGCTACCTGATCCCAGGTGAGATCAAGGGCTTCAGGACAGACCAAGAAGCCGACGCCCGGGCCTGGATCCAGAGCTGACCCCGGCAAAGCCCTACAGGCCGGTCCCAGCACAGCGAGCATGGTCTGGGTTTCCTTAGCCTAAGCACCGCCAGACACCGCAGACAGGCGACGCTCGCGATCACCGCTGTCCCCGCCGTACCCAGTAGGCGGTGCGGTACAACTTCGGTGCGACAGATGCTCAGTTCACCGGCGTTGATCTTGCCTGGCGGGAAGGCAGCGCCGACGTCGTGGCCAATGAGACCGGCGTGGCGGTGATCGACGGGACGGCCAGATTCTGGACGCTGGCCGGACACGGGGCGTCGAGCAGACGATCGCCTGGGCGGACAGCACAGCCGGAGACGGTGACGCTGTGATGTTCGCCGGCGCGCCGCTCGTGTTCCGCAACCAGACAGGCCAGTGGCTCTGCGAGACGCAGGCCGGGCACAAGTACGGCCCGCTGGAAGGTCAGCGCCAATACGACGAATATCCATTCGCCGCGCCTGGCCGGCATTCAGTTCCTGCGGATAGCCGGACTGTCCGGCTGGCGATCTGGCGTCAGGCGTCTACGTCGTGAAAGGCGACCAGGTCCGCTGGGTACCGGCAGTGGACACGACCATCGTCGCGTTGGCGTCCCTGAGCCTGCTGCGGGTGCTCGCCCGCACATGGACCCGCCGCTGCAGGTAGCAAGGCCACGAAGTACCGACGCCGGGCTCGCAGGTCAGCAGCACCACCCGTCCGGGGACCGCAGCCTCCTCGAAAACCCCGCAGGAGACCGGCTTCCCGGTCGAGCCCGGCCAGGGCTCCCCATAGCAGGAACCAGCATATGGCCGTATCCGCGCGGGCCTAGCCGAGCTCGATCAGGCCGCACTCGATGCCCTCGGTGAACACGTTCAGGTCGGCTGAGGAGTCGTAGTCCGCGGTGACGCCGAAGGAGACGGTGTCGACGTAAGACAAGATCGCGACCGAGATACGAACCGAGTCGCCGATCGGGACGTACGGGTGCAGCGCGGTCAGGCGGCGGCCGAGGACGTAAAGCGGGCAGCGCGGGCCGGGAACGTTGGTGGTCACGGTCTGAACCAGCAACTGCGGAGTCCGGAACGCCACCTTGGTGCCGAACGCGAGCCACGCGGGCACGGCCAGGCCCAGCAACCCGGTGAGGATCGTGGCGCTGGCGGCCTGGTGGGTGTGCTTGAGGCCATCCATTTCCCGCTGGATCAGGCTGAGCCGCCGCAGCGGATCCGGCTCGCTGACCGGCAGGTTGGCCAGGACCGCGGACACCCGGTTGGTGACGGCGCCCGCCTCGTCCGCGCCGCGGACCGACACCGG
>DAIOWL010000321.1:0-5584 GCA_036758545.1 Streptosporangiaceae bacterium
ACGAGGCCATGCCGATAATCGTGTCCTGAGTCGCGCCGATGGCGTCGGGCTCGAGCCTCGCGTCCGGGGCCGGGCTGACCCCCACGGCCCTGGCGGCAGAGTGATCCGTCATGTGCTCTCCTGTTACATGCCGCTCAATGTCTACCAATGCGCAGCCGGATGAGCCCAGGCGGGCGGGCCCGCGGTAACTATACGGATTTACCGCGAGAGTCACGCTGTGGCGTGTGAATGGTGAAGCTCATTACTGGCGACTGCGGCTGATGCTAAGACCGGCGGGTCTCGGCGCTTTCCCGCGGGGTGCTGAAGAACTGCGCCCGCAGTACGTAGCGCGCAATGAGCATCAGCACAATGCCGGCTATGCCGACACCGACCAGGGACCATAGCTGGGCCCCTTCCGCGCCGATTACCGACTTGACCAGGATCCAGCCGAGGAATGCGATGGCCCCGGCCGGGAGCACACCGGCCAGCATGGCGTCCCAGGGCGCGCTGAAGATGCGGCGCCGGTAGTACACGATGGCGGCGAGCGCGGTGAGCATGTAGTAGGCGGCGCACAGCAGCCCGGTAACGTCGATCAGCTGGGTGAAGACGTTCGCGATCGAGCCGGAAAGCAGATACACCCAGGTGATCACGATGAGGATCACGCCGACGACGACGCTGGCGACGACGGGGGTGGCGAAACGCGTGTTCACGTTGCCGAGGACCGGCGGGAGGACCCGGTGGTTGGCCATCCCGTAGATCATCCTGGCGAGGATCACGACGGCAACGCCGGTGCAGGCGATCACCGAGAGCGCCAGCGCGAGCGCCATGACCTTGGCCCAGCCCGAGCCGCCCAGTGCCTGAGCGATGTAAATGAGTAGCGAGGATGAATTCGCCTGGAGCTTGGCCGGTGACACCACTCCCGCCAGCCCTATCGAGACCAGGACGAATATGACGGTCACGATGGAGACCGCGAAGACCGCGGCCCGGCCCGGGTTCGTGCGCCGGTGCTTGACCTCCTCGTTGACGTACACGGTGGCATCCCACCCGGTGTACATGAACACCGCGATCAAGAGCCCGGCCGCGAGGCTGCCTTTCCCGCCGATCCCCTTGAGCTGGAACCACTCCTTGGTGATCGGGAAAGAGCCGTGACGGTGGCCGAGCACCGCAATCAGGCCCACGATCGCGAAGGCGATGAGGATGGTGTACTCGACCACGGCCATGGCGACCTGGGTGCGTGCGGTCAGGCGGATGCCGACGATCGCGATCACCAGCATCACCAAGATGACGCCCGTGCTGATGGCGATGTTCGGCCAGATGGCTGTGGGATCGGCATCGAAGAGGGCCAGGACGGACGGACCGAGCACCACCACGCCGGACGTCGTCCCGGTGATGGTGGCGGCGATCATCAGCCAGCCGGTGAAGAAGCCGAGATACGGATTGATCGCGCGGCCGACCCATTCGAAGGAGGCGCCGCAGTTGGCGTTCCACAGGTTCAGCCGGCGGTAGGCGTTGGCGATGATGATCATGGGCACGGCGGTCAGCAGGATGATCGGCCCGACCGCGTAAGAGGTCGCCGCGGCGAGCCCGGCCAGTGTCAGGCCGATGGATAGAGTCGGCGCCGCATAGGCCATGCCGATGACGGTGTCCTGAGCCGTACTGATGGCATTGGGCTGGAGCCGGGATTCAATAGAGTGGGGTTCCTGCACGCTAGGCAGGGTCTGACTCGTCATCCGTGCTCCCATCGCATGGGCCCGCCTGCACTCACAGGCTTTCCTTGTGCCATCGGTCGCGTGAACCGGGTACAGCAGTAGAAGCCAGCCGTGGACGGGAGCTATTCAGCGCCCCCCAGGTTGGCTACTCCCAAACCATACGGTCAAACCCGGCAGTGCGTGATAACGACGGGTAAATACGTGCGCGCCAGGCGCCCGGCGCGCACAGGGCGATCGCGGCGGGGAGCGGCATCTCCGCCGCTGGCCTGCTAAGTCACGGGAGTCGGACGAACCCGGTGATAGTGCCGCAAACACCTAGTCAGGCTGATCATGTCTCCTGTACCATTCCCCGGTGCCGGCCTGCAGAATGAGGCACGTGAGTAGCTAAGAGTAGCTAAGTAGGTCACAGGCAAAG
Organism: Streptosporangiaceae bacterium; assembly: GCA_036758545.1. Classification (GTDB taxonomy): domain Bacteria; phylum Actinomycetota; class Actinomycetes; order Streptosporangiales; family Streptosporangiaceae; genus Palsa-504. The sequence goes on from DAIOWL010000321.1 coordinate 2,104, forward strand.
CTGGGCGAAGCCGCCGCGGGAATGCAGCGCCGGGTGGCGGGAGGGAACGCCGGTGGTAGCTCACGGCCAAGTGGCCGGGCCAGGCCACGGAGGGCCACAGCCCGACAGTGAGCAGCGCGGCGACCGAGCACGCCATCCGCTCGATCCGCTCGATGCCCGTGAGATCTCGCAGGCTGTCGAGATCCTCCGCCGGGAACGGCCGGTAACACCCGAAGCACGGTTCGTCTCGGTGAGCCTGAACGAGCCGCTCAAGAGCCAGGTGCCATTTGCCATCCCGGCCGCAAGCTCCGGTGCCGGTGAGTCCGGTAGCAATCATTCCGCGCCGGGCGGCGCCGCCGTGCCGCGGGAGGCATTTGTCGTCCTGCTGGAACCGGCCCAGCACGCAACCTATGAGGCTGTGGTGTCTCTGACCGCCGACTCGGTCGTGTCCTGGCGGTCCATCCCGGACGCGTTCGCCCCGGTAACGCTGGCGGAATACGCGGAGTGCGAGCTCGTGATCAGGGCTGACCCGAGGATCCTGGCGGGCCTCGAGCGGCGTGGCATCACCCTGCCCGAGCAGGTGCTGGTCGAGCCCTGGGGGATCGGCGCGTTCACCGAACCTGAGGAGGCTGGGCGCCGGGTGGCATGGACGCTGCTGTTCTATCGCGAGCGGCCTGATGACAACCCGTACGCCAAGCCCATCCACGGACTCCATGCCATCGTGGATCTCGACGCCATGACGGTCGTGCGGGTCGAGGACCTGGGCGTGGTGCCGCTGCCGCCAGGCTCGGGCGCCTACGCCGCCGATCGCGTCGGGCCACTGCGAGATGACCTCAAGCCGCTCGAGATCATCCAGCCGGACGGACCGAGCTTCGAGGTCAACGGCTGGGAGGTCCGCTGGCAGCGCTGGCGGGTTCGCCTGGGCTTCACGGCCCGCGAAGGCCTCGTCCTGCACACCGTCGGGTACGAGGACAAGGGCCGGGTACGGCCGGTCCTGTGGCGTGCCTCGGTGGCGGAACTGTTCATCCCGTACGCCGATCCACGGCCGTTCCAGGGGTGGCGCAACGCTTTCGACATCGGCGAGTACGGGATCGGGATCATGGCCAACTCGCTCGAGCTCGGCTGTGACTGCCTCGGGGAAATCCGCTACCTCGACGTCGACCTCGTCGGCGCGGACGGCGAGCCGTACACGATCAGGCAGGCGATCTGCCTGCACGAAGAAGACGTCGGCCTGCTGTGGAAGCATTTCGACCCCGCGCTGAACACGACGGAAACCCGGCGCAGCCGCCGGCTGGTCATCTCATTCATCATCACGGCGGGCAATTACGAGTACGCGTTCTACTGGTACTTCTACCAGGACGGCACCATCGAGTTCGAGGTGAAGCTCACCGGCATCGTCCTGACCAGCGCACTGGCCCCGGGCGAATCCAGCGACTTCGGCACCCTGGTCGCACCGCAGACCCTGGCGGGCCATCACCAGCACTTCCTCAGCCTCCGCCTGGACATGGCGGTCGACGGGCTGCGGAACACCGTCTACGAGGTGGACACCGAGGCCGTCCCGCCGGGACCTGACAATCCGCTCGGCAACGCGTTCCGGCCGGTGAAACGGCCGCTGCGCCGGGAGTCGGAAGCACAGCGCGTGATCGACCCGCTGCGCGGCCGGTACTGGCTGGTCGCCAGCCGGGGCGACCGGAACGAGCTCGGGCAGGAGCCCGCGTACAAGCTCGTCCCCGGCAGCAACGTCCTGCTGTTCAGCGACCCCGGTGCCTCGGTGACGCAGCGCGCCGCATTCGCGACCCGGCATCTGTGGGTCACCCCTTACCACCCCGATGAGCGGTTCCCGGCGGGCGACTACCCCAACCAGCACCCAGGCGGCGCCGGATTGCCGACATGGACGAAAGCCGACCGCCCAATCGAGGACACCGACGTCGTGCTGTGGTACACCGTGGGCAGTCACCACATCACCAGGCCCGAAGACTGGCCGGTCATGCCGGCCGAACGGGCCGGATTCATGCTCAAGCCAGCCGGGTTCTTCGACCGAAACCCGGCGCTCGACGTGGCGCCTAGCCCGTCCGAGCACTGCTAGTCCACGCATCAGGAGGAGCCAGGCATGGACGACACCTCAGCAAATGCCACTGCCGTCGACGCCGACGGCGTCGAACCGCAGGAACATGGCAACCGGCTGGCCCGCAACGCGCTGGGCCTAGCCGGGAACATCGGGATAGCGCTTGGCTCGTCCGCGTCCACCGCGTCCGTCGCCCTGACCCTGGCCGCCATCGTCGCCGCTAGTTCGTTCGCCAGCCCGATCGCGATCTTGATCTGCGGGCTGCCGATGCTCGCGATTGCGGCGGCGTTCCGGCGGCTGAACCGATGGCGGGTGAACTGCGGCGCCACCTACGCCTGGGGCGGCCGTGCCATCTCCCCGTACTTCGGGTTCATCGTGGGGTGGATCACGATCCTGGCCTACGTCGTCGGGGTGGTCTCGATCTCGCTGCCGATCGGCCCGTACGTCGTGTCCTTGTTCGGCAACTCCAGCAGCCGGCCCTGGGAGGCGATCGTCGGGTTCATCGCGGTGATAGTGGCCACCGTTATCGCCTACATCGGGATCAAGCTCACAGCGTGGACCCAGTGGGTCTTGATCGCGATCGAGTACACCGGGGTCGGCATCCTCGCCATCTGGTGCCTGGTCGCGGTCTTCAGCCACAACCCGCACTCGGTCCCGTTCAGCTGGAGCTGGTTCTCGTGGAGCAGCATGGGCGGCATCAACGGCTTCATCGGCGCCTCGCTGATCGCGGTCTACATGTTCAGCGGCTGGGACACCGGAATCCTGGTCAACGAGGAGACCTCTGACGCCCGGGAGAAGCCCGGCCAGTCCGTGGTGACCTCGGTGATCGTGCTCGCGCTGATGTACGCGTTCCTGACCTTCGCCCTGCAGGGTGCTGTGCACACCAAGGACCTGGAGGCCAACGGCGACAACGCGCTGTCCTACATCGCCCAGGTGATCTCCGGCTCGGCGCTGGCCAAGTACATGATCCTGGCCGTGGCCCTGTCGGCCCTGGGATCGACCCTGGCGAGCCTGGTATCGGGCGTGCGGGTGACCTTCGCGATGGGCTCGGACGGCGTGCTGCCGCGGGCGTTCGGCAGGACGGATGCGAGGTTCAAGACGCCGGTCCTGGCCACGGTCATCATCGGCATCATCGCCTCCATCGGGGTCTGGCTGTACACCTTCGGCTCCTCCTCGGTGGTGGACTCGTTCGACACCGTCGTCAGCGTCGACGGGCTCCTGTTCGCCGTCTACTACGCCCTGACCGGCATCGCGACCCTCGTCCTCGGCCTCACTACCCACCGGATCCCGCTGCGCCGCGCCGGCCTGTTGTTGTTGATGATCGCCCTCGCCAAGGTCCTCATCATCGACCTCGAGACCCTCACCTCCGCCGCCCGCGCCGGCTCCTTCCTCGCCCTCGGCACCTGGCTCTCTTCCCTCGCCCTCCTGCTCGCCATC
>DAIOWL010000321.1:5594-7460 GCA_036758545.1 Streptosporangiaceae bacterium
ACGGTCGTCAGCGTCGACGGACTGCTGTTCGCCCTGTACTACGCGCTAACCGGCATCGCGACCGCGGTGTACTACCGCAAGCTCGCCAGCACCAGCGTGTGGAACGTCATCCATATCGCGGTGTTCCCGCTCGCCGCGGCGGGGTTCCTGGCCTACATCGTCGTGCGGTCCGTGGAAGGGCTGGGCGGCTGGAGCGGCAGGGATCTCGTCTCGCTGTACGTGATGCTCGGCATCGGCGTGGCGATCATGCTCTACGTGCGGTTCGCGGGCGGATCGGACTACTTCAGCCTGCCGAGAGAGACCTATGAGCCCGGTGCCGAACCGGTCGCGGTCGCGGCAGCGGCAGCCGACGGCGATGGCGACGGCGACACGAAGGCGCCCTGACCTCCCAGGATCGCGGAGACGATGACCGCAGAGTGGCATCTCTGCGGTCATCGTCATCTGTGCCAGGCGACCGACGGTCAGGTTTCGTGGACCGTGGCCTGGCCTGTGGACCCGGCCATCACCGGCCGCATCGAAACCGGCCGGTGATGGTGCGGGTCAGGTAAGCAGGAAGACGAGCCGACGGCACCGGGCGGTGGAGTGGGACTGGCCGCCCTAGACGTGAGGAAGCCTGGGCCGTGCGCGCCTACGGCACGTCCGGTACGGATCCCGGTACGGATCCGCCCGGCTGCACGGATCAGGACTCGTCATCTCCGGCAGGCTTGCCCGCCTCGCTGGCCGCGGCCCGGCCCTCGGCGACGCCCCGCTGAAAACCAGCCAGCCGGTTACGAGTGTCGGCGGCCGAACGACTCGGCGGCGCGACCGCGGGTTGCGAGCCCGGAACGGAGCCCGGGACCAGGTTCGCGTTCGGCAGCCGCCTCGGAAGCCCGGCCTCGGTCGGGGATCCGGCGGCCGGTGATTCGGCCGTCTGCGCCGCACGCCAGCCTTCGTCGGCCGGCGAGGACCATTGCCCCCCGGCATTAACGGCGGCGCGGGCCGAATCGGGGGCCCGGCGAGCGCCGTTGAACCAGCTTGACTCGACGGCCTCGAAGATCGGCAGCCTGCGCTCGTCCGCCGGGTTCACAGCCGCCGGCACGACTACACCGCTATCACCGGAACGCTTCTCCTGCGGGGCGGGCGCCACCGGGGCCTCCAGACGGGAAGCGGGTTGCGCTGTCCCGATACCGCGCTGCGGCGACGCATCGGTGGCCCACTGCCGGTCATAGCGGGCATGTCCAGCGTCGGCTGCGAGTACCGGTACCTCCTGGGGCACTGGCTCCGAGCCCGCGGACGGCCCTACAGGCCCGGGCGGCGGGCCGTCTCCGGATATCAGCGTCCGGCCGAACGGCGCGCTCCTCATCTCTTCCCGCGACGCAGTCGGCTCGGCGACCCGCGTCGCGGCCATGCTCCGCTGCGCGCCGACACCGCGCAGATCCATGGCTGGCTCGTGGGCCCCGTGCCGGCGCCCGTCGGGACGAGGCCGGGTGAAGTCCGGGCGCGCGACCATCTCCTGGCGGGCGAGGAGCTCATCGGGGATCCAGACAAGCGCCGCGAGGCCGCCGAGCTCGGCAGGCTGAAGACGGACCCTGACACCGCGCCGCGCCGCGAGCCTGGAGACCACCAGCAGGCCGATCCACTTCGGTACGTCGACGTCTACCGGAGGCGGGTTTTCCAGGCTCCAATTCGCGTGCGATATCTCCTGCACGCTCATTCCGACGCCCCGGTCAGTGATGCTGATCAGGACACCGCCACTGGTCAGCAGCTGGCCGGCCACCTCGACCGGCATGTCCACCGCGGAGTACGACGTCGCGTTCTGGATCAACTCGGCAAGCAGGTGCACCGTGTCATTGACGGCAGGTCCGGACATGGCGATATCAGGTAGCG
>DAIOWL010000322.1:0-3265 GCA_036758545.1 Streptosporangiaceae bacterium
GGAGCAGCCGGCCGCTGAGGCATCTACACCACCCGTTCGGATTAAATGATCTTGATTTAACTCAATAAGAAAATAATAGCGAAAAATAACCCTTGAAGCAATGATTAAGTTCGTGCGGTGTGTCTCGGCGCCGACATCGGCCTGAACCCCTCAATCTGGGCGTTTCCGAAATTGGGACCATTGCGCATCAGGCCCCAGATCGCGTCGATGGCGTTCTTCCACAGCATGCGCTGAGGGATATTCCTGTTACGTCCGTATTTCCCCGTCTGCCGCGAGCTGCCATCCTGAGGGCGAGGACCGGCCTCAGTGGCGAGGAGGATGAGAATGGCAGACATTCACGGGACGTGCGATGAGCGGTTCGAGGCGGTGCGCAGCGCGCTGGCCAAGAACCTGGACTCGGGCGAGGAACTCGGCGCGTCGATCGTGGTGGACATCGACGGCGACAACGTCGTCGACATGTGGGGCGGCTTCCGCGACGAGGCCAGGACGATCCCGTGGGACGAGCACACGATCACCAACGTCTGGTCCTCCACCAAGACGGTGACCAGCCTGGCCGCGCTGATGCTGGTCGACCGGGGCGAGCTGGACGTGGACCAGCCGGTCGCGAAGTACTGGCCCGAGTTCGGCGCCAACGGCAAGCAGGACGTGCTGGTCCGGCACGTCATGTCGCACGCCTCCGGGGTGTCCGGGCTGGACCAGCCCGCTCCCGTCGAGGTCCTCTACGACTGGGAGCAGGCCACCTCCCGGATGGCGGCCCAGGCGCCCTGGTGGGAGCCGGGCACGGCGTCCGGCTACCACGCGCTCAACTACGGGCACCTCGTGGGCGAAATAGTAAGACGGATCAGCGGCAAGCCCCTCAAGCAGTTCGTCGCCGAGGAGATCGCCGGGCCGCTGGGCGCGGACTTCCAGATCGGCGCGGCGGAAAGTGACTGGGACCGGATCGCCCCCGTAGTCCCGCCGCCGCCGCTGCCGTTCGACCTGGAGGCGATGGGCATGGACAGCCCGGCGGTCAAGACCTTCACCGGGCCGGTCGCGATCGCCGACTACGCCAACACGCCGGAGTGGCGGCGGGCCGACATCGGCGCCGCCAACGGGCACGGGAATGCCAGGTCCGTGGCAAGGGTCATGTCGGTGGTGGCCCGCGGCGGCGAGGTCGACGGGGTCCGCCTGCTCGGCCCGGAAACCATCGACGTGATCTTCCGCGAGCAGCTCAACGGCATCGACCTGGTGCTGGGCGTCCCGCTGCGCTTCGGCATCGGCTACGGGCTGCCGCTGGCCGACGCCGTGGCCTACATCCCGGACGAGAAGATCTGCTTCTGGGGCGGCTGGGGCGGCTCGATCATCCTCATGGACCTCGGCCGCCGGATGACGGTCTCCTACATGATGAACAAGATGGGACCCGGCGTCGTCGGCTCCGACCGGAGCGGCGCCTACGTCACGGCGGTCTACGACGCGGTGACCCGGTAAACGCGGCGCGGGCCGGGGAGGAAAACCTCCCCGGCCCGCGTGCGATCAGAGCGGTCAGCGCAGGGCGCTGAGGAAGAACGCCGGACCGTGCGGCGTGCCTACTCCGGTCTCGTCGTCGTAACCAGGGGTGTCTTTCAGGGTCGAGCTCTGCACGTCGACGGTCTCCAGCCGCCAGAACTTGCCCTGGCTGTTGTCCAGGAAATTGGTGTAGTCGGTGCGGACCTGAGCGACCGGCGAGGTCGGCGCCACGGTGTCGTGCAGCGCCCGGGTGCCGAGCAGCCGGTAGTACAGCGGGTTGATGAACCCGAGCGGGTGACGGTGCACCTGGTTGGCCAGTGCCACCACGCCGGCCAGCAGCGGGGAGGACAGGCTGGTCCCGCCGATGCGGTACTGGTCCCAGTAGGTCCCGTCCGGGAACACCTGGGTCTCGCCGACGATCATGCCGGTGTTGGGGTCACCATCCATCGCGATGTCCGGCACCGCCCGCATCGGGGTGCTGCCGTAGTACTTCGAGATGCTGGCGGGCACCTTGCCGACCTGGTACCACGGCTGCGCGAACAGCTGGCTGGTCCCACCGCCGCCACCGGAGTTGTAGTCTCCGGGCGGGGGCGGGGTCCAGGCCCCGTTGGTCAGCGTCGAGTACGAGGTCTGCCAGCCATATTCGCCGAGCCACTGGCGGTGGCTGCCGATGAATACGCTGGTGCCGCCGACACCGGTGACCAGGGGCAGGTCCGCGGGGAAGTCCACGGTCTTGGAGGCCAGGTCGGTACCGCCGCTGGTCTGGTCGCCAGCGTCACCGGAGGAGAAGTTCACGGTGATGCCGGTCAGCGCCGCCTCGGTGGAGAACTGCACGTAGAACTGCACCACGTCGGTCCCGAGCAGGTTGATGTCGTCGGTGTCGTTGCCCCAGGAGTTGGTGATCACGTCGGCAACGTGGTTGTCGATCGTCTCGGCCCAGGCGGTGTCCAGGCCCTCTAGGCAATTCTTTGCCCCGACAAAGACGACCTTGGCGCCGGGCGCCATCGCGTGCACCGCCTCGACGTCGAGGGTCTCCTCGCCGTACCAGCCCTGGGCTCCGCACAGGTCGACGTTGTCGAAGTCGTTCGGGCCGGGCACGATCTGGGAGAACTGGCCAGCCTTGAACCGCGGCTGGTTGTGCACCTTGTTGTACTTCTGGGCGTCCTGGAGGATCGTCGGCGCGGCGTAGGCGTCGGTGATCGCCACAGTGGTCCCGCGGCCGTTGACGCCGGCCTTGAGCAGCGCGCTCTCGCCGTAGGCTCCCTGGAGCTGCTGGGGACCGTACCCGCAGACCGCGTAAGGCTGGTGCTTGCCGTAGGCGGTCGGCTTGTCGCTGGCCACCTTCTGCGCGTAGTACGCCGAGCACGGCTGCACGCCGTACCGGGCGCCGGGCGGCGGTCCGGGTTCGGTGTCCGCGGTGTGCTTGAGGGCGGTGCCCTGGTCCACGCCGAGCACGCCACTGATCGCGCTGGTGACCGTCGCCGGGGTATCGGCCGGCAGGGACAGCTGCGAGTTGTTCGCGTGAACGTCCTTACCGAGGTAGGAGTAGTTGTGCACGCTGGTGCCGAAGGCGCTCTCCACCTTGGCGACCGAACCGCTGGCCTCCACGTACATCCCGCTGGGCAGGGTCTTGGTGATCTGGAAGCCCTCGGAGCGGAGCCAGTTCTGCACCGCGGTGACCGAGGACCTGGCTGGGGCGTAACGGGCGTCGAATTCCGCGTTGGTCAGCCACTTGCCGTAGCTGGAGCTGGCCGGGTCGGAGATCGCCTTCAGGGTGGCC
>DAIOWL010000322.1:3365-7400 GCA_036758545.1 Streptosporangiaceae bacterium
CGTTATAGGCGCAGCAGCTCGCGCAGCGCGGCCAGCACGTCGTGCACGGCGCCGCGGGCGGTGATCTCCGGGTCGCCGAGCGACAGCGGGATGCCCATCCCGTCGGCGGCGGCCACGGCGAGCACGGCGACGGTGTCCGGGTCGTGCCGGCCGCCGAAGACTCCTTGCTCGATGCCGCGCCGGACCACGCTCGCCACCAGCTGCCGCCAGGCGGTGTTGTCACGTAGCGCGTCGGCGCGCATCTCCTGGTCGCGCAGGCCGAAGTGCCAGGATTCGATCCACAGCCGGCCGCCGCCGGGCACCTCGGGGGCGTATCCGGTCAGCGACGTGGTGAGGATCTTCTCCAGCTGATCCCACGGGTCGTCCAGGTCGGCCACTTCGGCTTCCAGCGCCGCGATCTCCGCGCTGGACGCGTGCCGGAACGCCGCCACCAGCAGGTCCTCGCGCGAGCCGAAGTAGTACTGCAGGGTGCTGACCGGGACGCCGCTTTCGGCCGCCACGTCGGCGAAGCGGGTGGCGTCGGCGCCCCGGTCCGCGATCACCCGGCAGGCGGCCTCGAGCACCGCGATCTTCCGGCGCCCGGCCCGCCGACCGGGCCCGCGACCCCGCCCGCGGCCCGCCGTAGCAGGTACCGCGGGCTCGAGGTGCGCTGAGGTCACGGCGCAGTGCTCCTTTCTTCCCGAACGGGCGTGGTGATCCCCTTCGCGAAGTACCGGGGCAGGAACCGGGCGGTAACCACCATGACGATCACTCCCACGACGAGGGAACCAGCACCGATCAGGAAGATACCCCCGATTCCGCCGAAGCTGGAGTAGCTGCTGGCGGCGGGCCAGTAGGACTTGACCGACAGGACGAACGCGCCGAGCAGGGTTAGCCCGCCGATCATCGGCAGGATTCCCTTGGTCACCAGGTCCCGCACGCTGCCCAGCAGCGAGCGGCGGAAGAACCAGACGCAGGCGAACGCGGTCAGCCCGTAGTAGAAGGCGATCAGCAGCCCGACCGACGCGGCCGAGTCGGCCAGCACGTTCTTGGACACAGCGGTCAGCAGCACGTAGAACAGGGCCGAGATCCCGCCCATGACCAGCGTCGCGGTGGTGGGCGTGCGGAACCGCGGGTGCATCCGGGCGAACCAGCGGGGGATCGCGCCGTGCGCCGACATGGCCAGGACCGCGCGCGCGGTCGGCATGATCGTGGTCTGGCAGGAGGCGGCCGTCGAGGTCAGCACGCACAGGACCAGCAGCTTGCCGGGCGCGCTGCCCAGCACCGAGGTGGCCATGGCGCCGAGCACGTCGGTGCTGTGCGAGGCCAGGAAGGCAGGTCCGGCGTACGTCAGCGCGGCCACGCTGACCACGGCGAAGATGGCGACCAGCATCAGCGTGGCCATGACCGCGGCCCGGCCCGGCGTGCGCGCGGAGTCCTTGGTCTCCTCGTTCACCGACAGGGCGCAGTCCCAGCCCCAGTAGATGAACACGGCCAGCAGGAACGAGTTCGACAGGCTGCCGAACGATCCCGTCCACGGGCTCAGCCACGCCGCCGACGGATGCGCCGCGCCGGGCAGTGCGTGCCCGGTGCCGGCCTTGACCAGCGCGACGATCGCGAAGACCGCCAGCGCGCCCACCTCGATGATGAGCAGCACCTGCTGCAGCCGGGCCGACACCTCGATGCCGCGGTAGCAGACCGCGGTGAGCAGGCCGATGAACGCGACGCCGGCCACCGTCACCCAGATGGTCCCGGCCCCTTGCAGGCCGACCAGCTGCAGGAAGTACCGCCCGGCGATCTGCGCCAGGCTGGCCATCACGATGACGTCGGCCGCGATGATCCCCCAGCCGCCCATCCAGCCCGCCCGCGGGCCGAACGCCCGGGCCGTCCAGGTAAAGGTGGTACCGCAGTCCGGATCGGCCTTGTTCAGCTCGCGGAACGCGTAGGCGATGCAGAGCATCGGCAGGAACGACACGATCAGCGTGCCCGGGCTGTGCACCCCGACGATGGCGACGATCAGGCCGAGCGTCGCGGCCATGCTGTACGCGGGCGCGGTCGAGGAGACCGCGATCACCACGCTGGAGAGCAGCCCGAGCGCCCCGGCCCGCAGGCCCTTGTCCTGGGAAGCGGCGCCCTGGGAAGCAGCGCCCTGGGAAGCAGCGCCCTGGACCTTTGCGGGCGCCGCGATAACGGGCGGAGCAGTCGTCTCCGCGCTGATGAGAGTGGTCATGGGGATTTACCGCCTTCCGCCCGGGCCGGTCGCCGGGGCCATGGCAGTACTGTATCGCAATACCATATTGCTGTACAGGTTTTAGATACGAAGTTTTCAGCCTCCCTTCAGACCTCCCTTCCCACCTCCCTTCCGACCTGCCCCACGCCTCCCTCCAGACCCGCCCGTGCCGCGTTCATGCCGCTGGAGCAAGGGCGCAGAATACTAGCCAGTCACATCAGCATCGCCAGCACCACGTTCCAGGTGCGCCGGGCCAGCTGGAACGCAATGAAACCCCGGATCCAGTCCGTTCTGACGCAGTGGATGTCCGGTTTCATTTGCGTCCTGCGGGCGTCCGGCAGCGGACCGATCTTCATGATCAACTTAAGCAAGCGGCCTCGAGCTGGGCCAATGTGAACGCGGCATCCACGCCGTACATGCGGGCCCTGCCCTGGGTAGGCACGGGCGGGCGCGGTGCGATGCCCGGGCGCGGTGTGCGGGCTAGGCCTGGTCGTGGCGCTTGCCCGCGCCGTGGCCGTGGTTGCCGAGGCCGTGCCCGTGGTTGCCTAGGCCGTGACCGTTGCCCGGCCGTCCGCCTGGCTCGCCGGCGCCGGGGCCTCGCGCTACCGCGAGCACGCCGAGCAGCGCGGCCAGCGGGACGGCCACGGCGATGAAGTCTGAGGAGGTGAAATTGCCGAGCGCGCTCAGCGCGCCGGCGAACCCGACGATCAGCACCGCCACCACGATCAGCCCCCAGCCGTGCAGGAACAGCCGCAGCGAGAACGGCGGCGTGGGCTCCGCCACCTCGGGCACCGCGGTGATGGTCTTGGTCGCGCGTCGCTCGGTCAGGCCCTCGCGCACCCGGGCGATGAGGGTCAGGTCGCCCGGCTGCTCGGCGATCAGCAGCAGGTCCCCGGGATGACCCGGGTCGGGCCCGTGCGATACCGCACCGCCGCCGCCGACCGCCCACGAGACCACCTGGTGCGGGCCCCCGGTCTGGACGCGGTACCTGGCCTGCTCGCCGGCCACCACCTCGTCGGGACCGTCGATAACCTCGGGCGGCACCTTAGCCGCGGGCTTGGCCCGTGCCGCTCCCTCCTTCGCCGCGACCGCGCCCCCCTCGACCTCCGGGGTGCTCTCCTTGGCCGTGACGCTTCCGCTGCTGACCGGGAACTGGCGCCGGGCCAGCAGTTCCGCCAGCCGGATCTGGCGCGTGTTCACGCTCCAGGCCATGGCCACCACCACGGCGGCGACCGCCGCCGCGCCCAGCCCGAACCAGGCGGCTACGGCGGGGTGGCTGGCGCCCTGGGCGAGGGATTCGAACATGTCATCTATTAAAACATACGATCGAACGATCCGGGAAGCCGTTCGATACATTCGAACCGAACGGGCGCGCCACCAGTCAGGCCACCGGCACCCCGCCCGGCCGCACCGGCTGAAGCCCTCCCAACCCCAGTTGCCCCTCCCGCAACGTCAGCGTTAGCAGGCAGGTCCTTATGCCGCGAGTCGCCCATGCCGACGCGCATCGGGCCGGATTATCGAGATCATCGCAACGTGGAATTTAGCGCGCAAAGTATAGGTGCAGAAAGCCTCCGGTAATCGCGCATTCTCGTCGCCCAGGCATGAGTTCGGCGGCGCGCGGAAATACAAACAGATCGGAGAGGGTCGGCTCGATCAGTTAATTCTCTTTCCGTGGTTACGGCTGCGATTGCCCGGAAAAGCGAAAGGACCTGGTGATGCATGGCAGGGATTTACCGGAGGCCGGCGATGGCCGGCGTCATGCTCACCGGCGTCACGTCGGAATTTACCTCGGCAACGACAATATGACTGACGCCTATCAAACCGGC
>DAIOWL010000323.1:0-4359 GCA_036758545.1 Streptosporangiaceae bacterium
ACCGACACGACCAGCACCTGGTCGTGCCCGAACATCGCCGTGGTGATGGGCTCGCGGATGGCGCCGTGGGTGGCCGCCACCTGCCCGTGCAGCGCGGCGACGGCCCGGCTGACCTGCTTGCCGCCGAGGTCCTGGCCCGTCACGACCACCTCGGCCGGCACCGGGCCGCCGGGGAAGGCCTCGGAGATGTCGGCCAGGGCGTGTACTGCCGGGACGTTAGGCGGCAGCGAGTGGATGCCCGGGTCCTCCAGGTTCAGCCGGAGCGCGGGTGCGGCCAGCGCCAGCAGCGCGATAGCGGCGACGCCGCCCCAGACCAGCGGGCGCCGGACCACCGCGCGGGCCAGTGCACCAAAGAACTTGGACTCGCGCGCCGCGGTGCGCCGCCGGCCGAGGAACGGGATCCGGCCGCGGTCGGTCCACGGACCGAGCATGGACAAGATCGCGGGCAGGAACGTCAGCGAGCCGAGTACGGCCACACCGACGACCAGGATGGTTCCGATGGCCACGCCGGTGAACACGTCGATGCCGGTGAGGAACAGCCCGGCCAGGGCGATCATCACGGTCAGTCCGGATACGATGATGGCCCGCCCGGAGGTGTGGGCGGCGATCCGCAGCGCCTCGGCGGTGCTGCGGCCCGCGGCGCGCTCCTCGCGGGTACGGCGCAGGTAGAACAGCGAGTAGTCGATGCCGACCGCCATCCCGACCAGCAGCACGATCGAGGAGGTGGTGCTGTCGACCGGCAGCCAGTGGCCGGGGATGGCGAGCAGCGAGATCGCCGAGATCACCGCCGTGCCGGCCAGCAGCAGCGGGATGCCGGCCGCGATCAGCGCGCCGAACACGACCAGTAGCAGGACCAGCGAGACCGGAACCGAGGTGACCTCGGCCTTCTTGAAGTCCTGGCTGGTGACGCTGCCGATCGCCCGGTCCACGCTGGCGCCGCCCGCCTCCTCGATCTTCAGCCCGGGATGGTGCGCCTGGACGGCGGCGACCGCGTTCAGCGCGGGCACGACGGCCTTGTCGTCGTTGTCCGGCTTGCCCGCCACATTGAAGGTGACCAGCGCCGAACGGCCGCCAACCAGGCCGGGGCTGGTGAGCGGGGACTGGATGCCGGCGGCCGATCCTGGCACCGCCCGCAGCGCCGCGACGACCTCGCGGACCGCCTGCCGCATCTCGGGATCGCTGGCGTAGGTCTGGCCCGCCGAACGGCTCTGGACGAGCACGCTCTCGGCGTTGGGCTGCTGCACCACGGGCCGGTCGAGGACCCGCTCGGCCCGGCCCGCCTGGCCGGGGTCATAGCTGTTCACGTTGCTGGTGCCGAGCTGGTGCCCGACGGCCACCGCCACCACGACCAGCAGCAGCCAGCCGAACACAGCGGTCTTGCGATGACGGGCAGACCAGCCGGCCACTCGTTCCACGATGGGCGCCCGTGCGGGCTGCTTTGTATCCATGGCCCTAAGACTGGCGACGGCACCCGCGCGGAACCATGGTGCAACCTGCCTGAAGCGGGGTGGGGTTACCCCTACCCTGTTCCCGGGGGTCCGGTTGATGGCAACCCCGGGGCTCATGCCATAGCGTCGGAACCATGTTCCTCGTCCGCGATCTGGTGTCGCCGCGCACCTGGCTCGCCATGATCAGTCATCTGGCCGGCCTGTTCTTGGGGCTCGCGGTCATCGTGGTCTTCGTCACCGGCCTTAGCCTCGGCTTCAGCCTGCTGGTGCTGGCCCTGGCTGGTCTGCCCATCCTGGGCATGACGCTGCGGGCCGCGACACTGTACGCCACGTCCGAGCGGGCCAGGCTCGGCCTGATGCTCGGGGTGCGGATCCCGGCCTGGCCCGCCGAGGCCCGGGCCGGGTACCGCTGGGCCATCGTCCCGCGCTGGCGCATGATGACCGAGCGGGCGACCTGGAGTGAGCTCGGCTACGGGCTGCTGAGGCTGCCGTTCAGCGCGGTCGCGGTCACGCTCTCCTTCTCGGCCTGGGCCGCGGGCCTGGTCATGCTGACGCTGCCGCTGTACAACTCGTTGCTGCCCAGCGGCGGCGCCAAGATCGGCGACTTCGTGCTGGGCGGCACGCCCAGGATGACGGCCGTGGCGGTCACCGGCCTGGTAGTGCTGCTCGCCGCGGCGCAGCTGACCCGCGGGCTGGCGGTCGCGGACGCGGCGATGTCCCGTCGGCTGCTCGGCCCGCGCCGCGACCTGGCCGCCCGGGTGACCGAGCTGGAGATCAGCCGGGAGCGGGTGGTGGACGCGGCCGAGGCGGAGCGGCGGCGGATGGAGCGTGACCTGCACGACGGCGCGCAGCAGCGACTGGTCGCTCTGGCCATGGAGCTCGGCCGGGCCAAGGCGAAGTTCGCCGACGACCCCGACGCCGCCAGGATCCTGGTCGACCAGGCGCACACCCAGGCCAAGGAGGCCCTCACCGAGCTGCGCAACCTCGTCCGCGGCGTACACCCGCCGGTGCTGACTGAGCGCGGCCTGGACGCGGCCCTGTCCGGCCTGGCCGCCCTGTGCCCGATCCCGGTGGATGTGCACGTCGACGTGCCGGTGCGGCCAAAGTCAGCGGTGGAGGCGGTCGCCTACTTTATGGTGGCCGAGGCGCTCACCAACGTCGCCAAGCACTCCCGGGCCAGCCAGGCGAAGGTCGTAGTCGAAGGCCATGGCTACCCGGGCACGCTGACCGTCATGATCAGTGATGACGGGATCGGCGGGGCAAACGCTCATAGCCCGGGTCTTTCCGGACTCGCGGACCGGGTGTCCGGGGTGGACGGGCGGCTCTCGGTCGAATCGCCGTCCGGCGGTCCCACGATTATCGCGGCGGAACTGCCATGCGGGTAGTGATCGCGGAGGACTCCGTGCTGCTGCGCGAGGGGCTGACCCGGCTGCTCACCGAGGCCGGGCATGAGGTGGCCGCGGCCGAGGGCGACGCCGAGAAGTTCCTGCGCGCGGTCGACGCCCACCGCCCGGATGTGGTTGTCGTCGACGTCAGGATGCCGCCCACCTTCACCGACGAGGGCCTGCGCGCGGCCCTGGTAGTACGGGACCGCTGGCCGGACACCGGCGTGCTCGTCCTGTCCCAGTGGGTAGAGGAGCGGTACGCCACCGAGCTGATCTCCGGGCGCCCGCAGGGGGTCGGCTACCTGCTCAAGGACCGGGTCGCAGACGTCGCCGAGTTCCTCGACGCGCTGCACCGGGTGGCCGCGGGCGGCAGCGCGCTCGATCCCGAAGTCGTCGCGCAGTTGCTCGCCCGCAGCCGCCACCCGCTCGGCGAGCTCACCCCGCGCGAGCGCGAGGTGCTCGCGCTGATGGCCGAGGGCCGGTCGAACTCCGCCATCGCCGGGGCCCTCGTGGTCGGCGGCGGCGCGGTGGAAAAGCACATCAACAACATCTTCACCAAGCTCGGGCTGGCGCCCGGCGACCGCGACCACCGTCGCGTGCTCGCCGTGCTGCGCTACCTGGGCACCTGATGAAACGGGGACAGCCATGACGACCCTGCCCACCACCGGGCCCGTGACCAGACCGCCGCGTCCGCCTGCCGACCTGCGCATGACTCCGGGCCGCTGGGCCACCCTGGCGATCGGCGTGCCGATCGCGCTCGTCTTGATCGGCTGGTCCGCCTTCAGCCTCGTGGTCAGCATCGGCCAGGCGAGCTTCCCGGTCAGCGCCATCATCCCCGTCCAGAACGGGCGCGTGGCGGCCAGCACCGGCGGCGGCGACATCACCGTGCACCAGGGCCAGCTCAGCGGCAGCACGGCCCGGCTGACCGGCAAGGTCGAGTACAGCCTCGTCCGCCCGAAGTTCACGGTGAACGCCAGCGGCGTCAGCCTGCGCTGCAACGTGCCCACCGGCAACTGCGGGCTGGACGCCACGCTCGACGTCCCGTCGCACACCGCGGTCGACCTGACCACCGGCGGCGGCAACATGCAGGTCAGCGGCATCCAGGGCAACGTCACGCTGGACAGCGCCGGCGGCGACGTCGGGATCTCGGGGATCGGTGGCAGCGCCGACGTGCAGACCGGCGGCGGCAACCTGACCGCCAGCGACCTCGGCGGCGTCCTGACGTTCGGCACCAGTGGCGGCGACGTCGACGGCAGCGGCCTGTTCTCGCGGCACGTCACCACGGACTCCGGCGGCGGCGACGTCACCCTGGTATTCACCTCGGTGCCGGAATCCGTGAAGGTCAGCAGCAGCGGCGGCGACATCACCATCGTGGTCCCGCGCGGCAGCACGAGCTACGCCATCAAGAGCAACGCGAGCGGCGGCGACTTCAGCGCCCGGGTACCGACAAACGACGCGGCCCGCCACTCGATCCAGGTGGACAGCGGCGGCGGCGACATCAGCATCGCCGAGCCCAGCTGACCCGC
>DAIOWL010000323.1:4459-7383 GCA_036758545.1 Streptosporangiaceae bacterium
CCGCGGTCCACGACGACCACGGCGCCCTGTTCGGTGGTCCAGGTCAGGCCCTGGCTCGCGCCGTCGGTGTAGTCCATGGTGAACTCGATCTTCCAGGCATGGTGCCCGCTGACCCGCATCGCCGAGCTCTCCTCGGTCGCGCGGGTGTGCTGCACTCCGGCGTAGTAGGCCGGGTCCAGCGCGCTGACCAGGCTTATCGCGGTCCGCTCCAGGTCGGCCGGGCCGCCGTAGGGGAACTGCTGCTGGAGTTGCCCCGAGCAGGCCAGGCCGTGCCAGTCGATGACGGATCCGCCGATGGTGACGTGCCCGGCCACGGTGTTCTCGCCCGCGGTCCAGTCGAATGCGGAGGTGTTCAGGTCGGACGGGCAGCCGCTCCGCCAGGGCGCGCCGAGCTTGCGGTAGGACAGGCCCGACGCGGTGTCGTTCACATGCGGGTACGTCACCACGTGCCGGTTATGCGGGGACGGCTTGACCCCATGCGCTGTCGCCGAGGCTTTCGGATGGCTGACCGTCCGCGCCGAGGCGGACAGCGCGGCGGGCCTGACCTTGGTGGGGACCTTGGAGATGTGCATGATGAACATGGCGATGACCACCAGCACCGCCGTCGTCGCGCCGGTCAGCAGCCAGAGCATCCGGCGCTGGCGGCGACGCCGCTTGCGCCGCCGGGCGGCCACGCTAGCCTGGCGGATCAGCAGATCCCAGCCTGGCGAAGGCGTCCCCATTCCGTCAGGTTAAACGGCACATACGCGCCGAAAGAAGCCCTGAGCCGGACATGGTACTGCTTTGTTGGTAACTTCCGGCCCTGAACCGGGACTAGACGGTAGCGGGCGCGGGCACGGGGCCGGCCTCCTCGGCGCGGACGGTGGACCGGCTGAACACGAACGTGACCACGAAGCCGAGGGCCAGAGCGATCAGCACGCCGAGGTTGGCGAAGGCCCAGGCGCCGTGCTTGCCGCCCAGGCCGAACGGGCCGAGCAGATAGCCCTGCCAGGTCAGCCAGCTGGCCAGGCCGTTGGTGACCAGGCCCCAGCCGAGCCCGGTGGCCACCACGACCGTCAGCACGGGCAGCCACCTGATGTCGCCGTAGCGGCCTCGTGGGGTGAACAGCTCGGTTTCGGCGTAGTTCCGCCGCCGCAGCGCGATGTCCGCCAGCATGATCCCGCACCAGGCGGCGATCGGCACGCCGAGCGTGATCAAGAAGCCCTGGAACTGGACGATGAAGTTGCTGTGCGCGAAGAACACCACGTAGATGGTCCCGAGGGTCATCACGGTGCCGTCGATAAGGGCGGCCACGTACCGGGGGACCCGGACCCCGAGGGTGAGCAGCGCCAGCCCCGACGAGTAGATGTCGAGCACCGAGCCGCCGATCAGGCCGAGCACGGCCACGATCGCGAACGGCACCAGGAACCAGGTCGGCAGCAGCGTGGCCAGCGCCCCGATCGGGTCGGCTTGTATCGCCGAGTTCAGGCTGCTGGACGAGCCGGCCAGCAGCAGGCCGAACACCACCAGGAAAACGGGCGCGATGGAGGAGGCGAACGTGGTCCACCAGACCACGCCCCTACCGGAGGACCGCCTGGGCAGGTAGCGCGAGTAGTCCGCGGCGACGTTCACCCAGCCGAGCCCGAAGCCGGTCATCACGAACACCAGCGCGCCGATGACGGCCTGGGCGGAGCCGCTGTGGATGCCGGACACGGTGTGCCAGTGAATGTGGTCCGCGACCAGCGCGATGAACACCACGGTGGCCACCCCGGTCACGATGGTGATCACAGTCTGCAAGCGGATGATCAGGTCGAAGCCCATCACGCCGCCGAAAATGGTGAGTCCCACCACGATGATCATCGCGACGACCTTGGTGCCGTCGCCGCCGCCCCAGCCCAGCTGCTTGAACACGGTGGCGGTGGCCAGCGTGGCCAGGATGACGAGCACCGTTTCCCAGCCCACGGTCAGCAACCAGGAGATCGCGGCGGGGAGCTTGTTGCCGTTGACCCCGAACGCGGCCCGGCTGAGCACCATCGTCGGCGCCGAGCCCCGCTTGCCCGCCACCGAGATGAACCCGCAGGCCAGGAACGACAGTACGATCCCGACCACGCTGACGATGACCGCCTGCCAGAACGAGATGCCGAAGCCGAGCACGAACGCGCCGTAGCTGAGCCCGAGCACCGAGACGTTCGCGGCGAACCACGGCCAGAACAGGTCCCGGGGGCGGCCCTTGCGTTCGGACTCGGAGATCACGTTGATCCCGTTCATCTCGATTTGCAGCGGCCGCAGCTCGGCGGCGCCGGTAGCGTCAGTCATGGCAGTGCTCCCTTACTGGGCTCCCTTAGTGATCCATGATCGCTTTGCGCTGCGCTCCGTCAACAGGGATGTGGGCGCCGTTGATGAAGCTGGCCCGCGGCGAGGCCAGGAAAGTGACCAGCGCCGCGACCTCATCCGGCTCGCAGATGCGGCCGAAGGGGATGGACTGCTCGGCCAGTTCGTGCGCGCGCTGCTGGGTCACGCCCTTGTCGCGGGCGAAGGCCTTCTCCAGGGTGTCCCACCGGTCGGTGTTCACCGGGCCGGGGTTGACGGTGTTGATGCGCACCCCGTGCCGCCCGTACTGTTCGGCGACCGAGGAGGCGAAGTTGATGTCCGCGGCGTTGGCCACGCCCGCCGTCATCTCCCAGTAGCTGGGCTTGAGGCCGTCGTTGCCCACGACGAGCACGATCGCGCCCTCACCCCGCTCGCGCATGTGACCGATGACCGCGCGCACCGACCGGACGTAGCCCATGAACTTCAGGTTGAGGCTCGACATCCACTGCTCTTCGGTCAGGTCCTCGAGCAGCCCGCCCGGCGAGCTGCCCGCGCAGGTGACCAGGATGTCGATGTGGCCGAACTGCTCGAGGGTGGCGTCGACACAGCGCTGGACGTCTTCGGTCACGCTCATG
>DAIOWL010000324.1:0-7337 GCA_036758545.1 Streptosporangiaceae bacterium
TCGAGGCGATGGGCGAGGTCGCGGCGCTGGCGGCGACGATCAACCGGATGGTCGGCACCCTGTCCGCGTTCGCCGATGAGGTGACCCGGGTGGCCCGCGAGGTGGGCACCGAGGGCCGGCTGGGCGGCCAGGCGGACGTCAAGGGCGTGGCCGGCACCTGGAAGGACCTGACCGACAACGTCAACTCGATGGCGCAGAACCTGACCGGTCAGGTGCGCAACATCGCCCAGGTCACTACCGCGGTCGCCAACGGCGACCTGTCCAAGAAGATCGACGTCGACGCGCGCGGCGAGATCCTGGAGCTGAAGACGACCATCAACACGATGGTCGACCAGCTGTCCTCGTTCGCTGCCGAGGTGACCCGGGTGGCCCGGGAGGTCGGCAGTGAGGGCCGCCTAGGCGGCCAGGCCGAGGTCGAGGGCGTGTCCGGCACCTGGAAGCGGCTGACCGAGAACGTCAACGAGCTGGCCGGCAACCTGACCAGGCAGGTCCGCGCGATCGCCGAGGTCACCAGCGCGGTCGCCTCGGGCGACCTGACCCGGTCGATCTCGGTGGAGGCGCAGGGCGAGGTCGCCGAGCTCAAGGACAACATCAACGCGATGGTCCAGTCGCTGCGCGAGACCATCCGGGCCAACCAGCAGCAGGACTGGCTGAAGACCAACCTGGCCCAGATCGCCGGGATGATGCAGGGCCACCGGGACCTGGCCGTGGTGGCCGAGCTGATCATGGACGAGCTGGTCCCGCTGGTCGGCGCGCAGCACGGCACGTTCTTCCTGTCCGAGGCGGCGGGCAGCGACACCCAGCTGCGGCTGATCGCCGGCTACGGGCTGCGGGCGGACAAGGCCGCGCCGACCCAGTACCGGCTGGGCCAGTCGCTGATCGGCCAGGTAGCCAAGAGCAAGCGGTCGATCGTGATCACGAACCTGCCCGAGGGCTACGTCAAGATCTCCTCCGGGCTCGGCGAGGCACCTCCGGCGAACCTGGCCGTGCTGCCGATCTTGTTCGAGGACCAGGTGCTCGGCGTCATCGAGCTCGCCTCGTTCAACTCGTTCAGCCCGGTACAGACGGACTTCCTCGAGCAGCTGACCGAGACCCTCGGGGTCAACTTCAACACGATCATCGCGAACGCGCGCACCGATGCGCTGCTGGAGGAATCGCAGCGGCTCACCACCGAGCTCCAGGCGCGGTCCGAAGAGCTGCAGGATCAGCAGGTCGAGTTGCAGCGGTCGAACGCCGAGCTGGAGGACAAGGCGGCGCTGCTGGCCGCGCAGAACCGCGACATCGAGACCAAGAACGCCGAGATCGAGCAGGCCAGGCAGGAGATCGAGGAGCGCGCCCGGCAGCTCGCGCTGGCCTCGAAATACAAGTCGCAGTTCCTCGCGAACATGTCACACGAGCTGCGCACGCCGCTGAACAGCCTGCTCATCCTGGCCCGGCTGCTGGCGCAGAACCCTGGCCGGAACCTCACCGCCAAGCAGGTCGAGTACGCCAACGTCATCCACTCGGCCGGCTCGGACCTGCTGCAGCTGATCAACGACATCCTGGACCTGTCCAAGGTCGAGGCGGGGCGGATGGACATCCACGCGGAGCGGTTCCCGCTGTCCGCGCTGCTCGAGGACATCCAGGCCACGTTCCAGCCGCTCACCGCCGAGAAGGGGCTGGACTTCTCCGTCGAGGCGGACGCCGAGGCGCCGGGCGACCTGCTCACCGACCGGCAGCGGCTCCGCCAGGTGCTCGGCAACCTGCTGGCGAATGCGGTCAAGTTCACCGAGCATGGGCACGTGCTGCTGCGCGTGGCCAGGGCCGGGCGGCGCACCCCGGACGGCGGCGAGATGCTGGCGTTCTCGGTGGCCGACACCGGGATCGGTATCGCGCCGGAGAACCTCTCCACCATCTTCGGCGCGTTCCAGCAGGGCGACGGCACGCTTAGCAGGAGGTATGGCGGCACCGGCCTTGGGCTGTCGATCGCCCGTGAGGTCGGTGCCCTGCTCGGCGGGGAGATCGCCGCGGAGAGCGAACTCGGCCGCGGCAGTACCTTCACCCTGTACCTGCCGTGTGAGCTGCCCGGGGCCGAGGCCGACGGGACGGGCGCGGGGAGCAACGGCGTGGGAGCCGCGCACAACGGTGAGGCGCACGCCGAGGCGACCGAAGCCCTGCAGCTACAGCCAGCCGTGCCGGACGACGCGGCGGCCGGCGGCCGGCGACTGCTGGTGCTCGAGGGGGCGCGCGGCGGCCTGCTGACGCTGCTCGCCTACAGTGCGGTGTCCGACCTGACCGGTATCCACGGGGCGGTGCAGGTGGGCACCGCGGTCAGCCCGGAGCAGGGCATCGAGGCCCTCAGCTCGGCTCCGCACCAGTGCGTGGTGCTCGACCTGGGGCTTGAGGACGCTTCCGCATTCGCGTTCCTCGAGCGGCTGCAGGAGGACCCGGAACTGCGGGACCTCCCGGTGCTGGCGCACACCAGGGACAAGATCGACAGTGCGCAGGCCAGGCTGGCCCGGCTGCGCTTCGGCGCGCAGCCGCTGGAGCTGCTGCCCTCGCTCGACGAGCTGCGCGAGCGGATCACCCTGCACCTGTCCGCGGCCCAGCCCGACCAGGTGCCCGCGCTGATCAGCGAGCCGACCGCGACGGCGGCCAGCGCGCGGGGTACCGCGCAGGCCGAGGGGCACGAGGCGCTGCACGGCCGGCGGGTCCTGGTGATCGACGACGACCCGCGCAACGTATTCGCCATCACCAGCACGCTCGAGCTCCACGGAATGACCGTGACCCAGGCGCCCAACGGGCGCAAGGGCATCGAGGCGCTGCTGGGCGCCGAGGACACCGACCTCATCCTGATGGATGTCATGATGCCGGAGCTCGACGGCTACACGACCATGAACAAGATCAGGCAGATGCCCGCCTTCGCGACCCTGCCCATCATCGCGGTGACCGCGCGGGCCATGCCCGGCGACCGGGAAAAGAGCATCGCCGCCGGGGCCAGTGACTACGTGACCAAGCCTGTCGACACCGACGAGCTTCTCGCCTGCATGGAGCGCTGGCTCAGCCGCAGGTTACGGCGAGGCGGCTGAGGCCCGTGAGGCCCGGCGTCAGCGGCGGCGGGCCCGGCTCGCGAGGGCAAGCCCGGCCGCGGCCGTGACCACCGCGGTAGCCGTGGCCGCCGCGGGATGGTGGGACACGAGCAGTTGCGCGCTGCGGCGATGCGACTTGTCGTCGAACTCCCCGTGGGCGCCGTGGTCGTCGCCCCGCGGCTCATCGACCGGCTCCCAGAGGTTGTCCGGCCGGCTGGACTCCGGCTCGCCGGTCTGCTGCGAGTCGTAGCCGGTCCTGGCCAGGTACCTGTCGAGCAGGGCGGGCGCCACCCGGTTGGCCAGGATCGTCGCCGCTGTGGTCGCGCCGACGAAGTACTGCTTACGCCGCGGGTGGTCGGCGGCGTAGACGATGCCGCGGGCCGCCACCTCCGGCTGGTAGATCGGCGGGACCGGCTGCGGATGCCGGGGCATCCTGGACCGCACCCAGGAGAACTGCGGCGTGTTGACCGCCGGCATCTGCACCACGGTGACATGGACATTGGATTTGTCGTGGCGGAGCTCGCAGCGCAGCGACTCGGTGAACCCGTTGATCGCGTGCTTGCCGCCGCAGTAGGCCGATTGCAGCGGAATGCTGCGGGCCCCGAGCGCCGAGCCGACCTGAACGATGGCGCCGTGGTCGCGCGGCCGCATCCGGGCCAGGGCCGCCATGGTGCCGTGCACGAAACCGAGATAGGTCACCTCGGTGACCCGCCGGAACTCCTCCGGGGTCGTCTCCGCGAACGGGGCGAACACCGAGGCGAACGCCACGTTGACCCACACGTCGATCGGGCCGAACGCGTCTTCTATCTTCGTGGCCGCCCGGTCGAGGACGGCAAAGTCCGCCACGTCGGCCGGCACGGCCAGCGCGGTCCCGCCGGCCCGCTCGACGTCGCGAACGGCGCCTTCCAGGCCCGCGCGGCCGCGTGCGATCAGCGCGACACGGTCTCCGCGCTGGCCGAACAGCCGGGCCGCGGCGCGGCCGATGCCGGCGCTCGCTCCGGTGATGGCAACGGTCTGAGTCACGTGTCTTCCTTCGTAGAGGGCTAGGCCGCGACCCTTCGCCTGGCGGCGGCGGCCGCGCGCCGCTTGCGGCGGCGCTCGCGCTGCCGGTCGTCCGGGGTGGTACCGCCCCAGATGCCGTAGACCTGGTCGTGGCTGAGCGCGAAGTCCAGGCATTCACGGCGCACCGCGCACCCGGCGCAGATCTTCTTGGCCCGTGCGATCTGCCGTTCTGCCGGGCCGGCCGAGGAGATCGGGAAGAAAAGATCCGGGTCCGCGGATTGGCAGGCACCTGCCGAACGCCAGTTTGCGGCGTTCCCAGTCGCACTCATCGCGTGTCCTCGCATGGGGGTCTGAGCTGGTGTCAGCGTTCGATCCGCTGCCCACCAGCTCACCGCCTACACCTCGGACGGGGAAGTTTTCCGCACCTGACGGCAGGTGCGGTTTGAGGAACGGCCCGGGAGGTAGTCGGCTGTCTTTTCTATCTGGAGGGCGCGCTAGTGAACGGACCAGTTGTGACGGCACTGGAGACCGCCGTCTACGTGATACCGACCGACGAACCCGAGGCCGACGGCACGCTGACCTGGGACAAGACAACCATGGTGCTGGTCAGGGCGCAGGCCGGAGGCGAGCAAGGGCTCGGCTGGAGCTACGCTTCGGCCGCGGCCCAGATCGTCATCACCGAGATGCTGGCCGACGTGGTGACCGGACGGGACGCCTTCGACACCGCGGGCCTAGCCGAGGCCATGGCCAGGCAGGTCCGCAACATCGGCCGGCCCGGCGTGGCGGCGACCGCCATCTCCGCGGTGGATATCGCGCTGTGGGATCTCAAGGCCCGGCTGCTCGCCCAGCCGCTGGCCGGCCTGCTCGGCATGGCCCGCCAGGACGTGCCCGTGTACGGCAGCGGCGGCTTCACCAGCTACGACGACACGCGCACCCGGCAGCAGCTCAGCGAGTGGGTGGACAAGGAGCGCATCCCCCGGGTCAAGATCAAGATCGGAGAGTCGTGGGGCGGCAACGAGCGCCGTGACCTGGCGCGCGCCGAGCTCGCCCGCGAGGTGATCGGACCGGATGCCGAGCTCTACGTGGACGCCAACGGCGGTTACTCCACGGGCCAGGCCGTCCGGGTCGCGGATGAGCTGGCCGCGATCGGCGTCAGCTGGTTCGAGGAACCAGTGTCCTCGCAGGATCTCGCGGGCCTGGCCGCGGTCCGGCAGCAGGTACGGCCGGACGTGGCGGCCGGCGAGTACAGCTGGTCGCTAGCTGACTCCGCGCGGCTGATCGAGGCAGGCGCGGTCGACTGCCTGCAGCTCGACGTGACCCGGTGCGGCGGTGTCACCGAGTTCATCCGCGGCGCGGCACTGGCGGCGGCAAACCACCTGCAGGTCTCCGGGCACTGCGCTCCCAACCTGCACGCGCACGTCGGGGCGGCGGTGCCGAACCTGCGGCACGTGGAGTACTTCCACGATCACCAGCGGATCGAGCGCATGTTCTTCGACGGAGCACTCGACCCCGCGGGTGGCGCCCTGCGTCCCGACCTGGACCGCCCGGGTCATGGCCTGAGGCACCGGCACGCCGATACGGAGCGTTACCGGCGCAGCTGACCCTAACGCCGCGCACAATGCGCCCGCGGTAACGGTTTGTCAACCCATACGGCGGGCTGATGTGACGAGCATCACATCACTTTACGTTTATTCGCCTCGGGTCGGGCACACCGTACTCGTCCGTCATTCCCAGGGTCCTAGGAGGCCACCTTGAGGGGAACCCTCCCGAAGCCGGCGACAGAAACCGCCGCCGACGCTACGGCCCTCGGCACCCCCCCTGACAGCAACATCCACCCAGGGGACCGTGCGGAGCTGAAGGAGCTATCCGACAACGCCCTCCTGGGCAAGATCCGGGCGCTGCCGAGGGACAGCGAGCTGCGCGCCGCCGTCTGCGAGATCCTCGTGGACCGGTACCAGAAGCTGGTCCGCTCGTGCGTCAGGCAGTACCGCGGCAGCCCCGAACCAACCGAAGATCTCATGCAGGTCGGGTACGTCGGCCTGCTCAAGGCGATAAACAACTACGACCCCGAGGTCGGCGACAGCCTCTCCGCCTACGCGCAGCCGTGCGTCAGCGGTGAGATCAAGCGGCACTTCCGCGACAAGCGGTGGCAGATCCACGTCCGCCGGTCAGCCCAGGAGCTCCTGCTCGAGCTGCGCAAGGCCACCGAGGAACTCACCCAGCAGCTGGGCCGGGCGCCGGAAGAAGCCGAACTGGCCGAACGGCTGGGGGTCAGCCGGGACGACATGCAGGAGGCCCGCCAGGCGGACCTCGTGTTCAGCACCTACTCGCTGGACGCCCCGATGTCCGACCGGGACGACCCCGCCCTGCTGGCGGACATGCTCGGCGACGACGACCCGGAAGTCGCCCACACCATCGACATGGAGGCCGTCAACAAGCACTGGGACGAGTTGCCCGAACGCGAGCAGCGCATCCTGGTCATGCGCTTCTACGGCAACCTGACCCAGACCGAGATCGGCGAACGGCTCGGCATCTCGCAGATGCACGTGTCCCGGCTCCTCGCCCGCGCGCTGGGCCACCTGAAGAGCCGCCTGCTCGATTCGGCCGAGACCGAGACCCCTCACTCAGCTGCCACGGCCTGACAGCGGAAGGACCATCATGAAAACCGGAGTGGGCCTAGCTCTGATCGCCGTCGGCGCGATTCTCGCGTTCGCCGTGACCACCAATACATCGGTCTTCAACCTGCACACGGCCGGCTGGGTGCTGATCATCATCGGCATCGTCGGGATCGCGATCCCGCGCCGCAGCTACGGCTGGGTCGGGCGCCGCGTGCTCACGCGGCAGACCCGCTGGCGTCCCCGCGCCCGGGTCGAGGAGGTCACCTACCCGACCTACGTGAACCGGAACCCGGCCAACACCCGGGTCCAGGCTGGCCTGCCCGCCCCGGGCGCGCTGGGCAGCCCGGAGGCCGCGAGCCACATCGACTCCACCTCCAGTACCCGCGATCTCACCGAAGAGGTGCGCCCCGCCCGCGAGACGGAGGTCATCGAGGACGTCTACGAAGAATGACCCCGGCGCCACGAGCGCACGCAGGATAACGACGGCGCGGTCGGGGGGGCCTCGCCCACAAAGCGAACCCAACCGTAGGAAGCCCTAGGAGAGATCATGGTCATCACGCTTTCCGTCATCATCTGGTGGATCCTCATCGGCCTCGTGGTCGGCGCGGTAGCCCGCCTGGTCATACCCGGACGCCAGCACATCGGGATC
>DAIOWL010000325.1:0-1334 GCA_036758545.1 Streptosporangiaceae bacterium
CGCATGTGGAACAGCTGCTCCAGGGACAGCTCGCCGTGGAAGATGTTGCCGCCGATCAGGCCGTACTCGTGCTCCATCTGGTACGGGCCCACGATGTCGGTGTGGATGATCGAGCTCTTGAAGTTCGGCGCGACCTCGTTGTAGCAGTCGATCATCCGGTCGGCGTAGGCCTGGAGTTCCTCGGTGTGCGGCTCTTCGTTCCAGTCCGACGGCACCCACTGGGTGAACAGCGACATCATGTGGTAGCCATCCGGGACCAGCGTCTTGTCGAAGGCGGTCGGGATGACGCCGTCGCTGAACGGGCGGACGGCGGGCCTGCCCTCGCGCGCGTCCTGGAAGGCACGCTCGATGTACGGCATGGTGGGCGCCATCTCGACCGAACCCGTGTGGTGTTCCTGCAGGTTCGTGCCGGGGTCGGCGGTGAAGTCGGGGAGTTCGGCCAGCGCCAGGTTGATCTTGACGACGCCGCTGCGGGTCTTCCAGTGCTCGATGTCGGTCACGAAGTCGTCGGGCAGGTTCGCCCGGCCCACGTGGTCCAGGAACGCGGTGCGCGGGTGCAGGCTCGTGACGACGACCTTGGCCGTGATCTGCTGGCCGTTCTCCAGCTCGACGCCGCAGGCGCGTCCGTCTTTCAGCAGGAGCTTGCGGACGGGCGCGTTGAGCCGGATCTCCGCGCCGACCCGGCGGGCGGCGGCGGCGATGGCGTCCGCGACCGCGCCCATGCCGCCCTCCTGGAAGCCCCAGTTGCCCAGGTGACCGTCGCCGACGTCGCCGATGGAGTGGTGCGCCATCACGTAGGCGGTGCCGGGCTCGAAGGGGCCGGCCCAGGTCCCGATCACGCCGTTGACCGCGAGCGCGCCCTTGACCTGCGGCGACTCGAACCAGTCGTCGAGCAGGTCGGCGATCGACATCGTCATCAGGCGGGTCACGTCGGCGATAGTGCGGACGTCCAGGCCACGGTGGCGCCAGGCCAGCCGGAGGGTCTCGTTAAGGTCGCGGGGCTTGCGCGAGCCGAGGTTCGGCGGCACGGTGAGCAGCAGCGGGCCGAGTACTTCGGCCAGCCCGGCCAGCCAGGCGTCCCAGCGCGGCATGGCGTCGGCGTCCTTCTTCGACCACTTGGAGACCTCGTCGTGGTTCCGCTTGGCGTCGTCGGCGTAGAGCTTGATCGAGCCGCCCTCGGGAAAGGCCTGGTAGTACGGGCCCATCGGGTAGATCTTGTAGCCGTGCCGCTCCAGCTGCAGGTCGTTGATGATCGTCGGGGGCAGCAGCGACATCACGTAGGACAGCCGGGTCACCTTGAAATCCGGGGCGTCCGGCCAGGGAGCCTCGGTGGT
>DAIOWL010000325.1:1434-7329 GCA_036758545.1 Streptosporangiaceae bacterium
CCGCCTTTCCCGCCATCGCCTTCGCCGCCTGGGTTGCCTTGGTTGCCATGAATCCGGGCCCTCCGAAAGATTGACTGAACATTCAGTCTAGAAGCTGCTACGATTACCCACAAGGCCGGCGACGCGGGATCGGTCCTGGATCGAGAGGCTGGAGCGAGGATCGGATGAAGCAGGGTGCGGGGGGCTCGCGCGAGGGAACTAGCTCGCGGGACGCGGCCGGGGAGCAGCGTCGCGAGCAGATGCTGCGGGCGGCGCTGGACGTCATCGTGGAGCGCGGCTACGCCGACACCAGGATCGCCGACGTGGCCGAGCGCACCGGCACGAGCCCGGCGCTGGTCATCTACTACTTCAAGACCCGCGACCAGCTGCTGACCGAGGCCATACGGTACTCCGAGGACACCTGGTACGCCGAGTACCTCCGGCGGCTGGAGACGATCCCGACCGCGGCCGGGCGGCTGACCGAGCTCATCGGGATGAACTGCCTGCCCGGTACCGACCCGGAACCGCACAGCTACTGGCTGCTCTGGCTGGATCTGTGGGCGCTGTCGCCGCGGAATGCCGGGGTGGCCGCGGTGCGGCAGAAGTCCGACGAGCGGTGGCGGGAGGCCATCCGCTCCATCGTGGTGGCCGGCCAGGAGGCCGGCGAGTTCTCACCGGTCGACGCGGACGATTTCACCATCACGCTGTCCGCCCTGCTCGACGGGTTGGCGGTACAAATCGCACTGGATGACCCGGCGGTACCGCCGCAACGCACGTACGATCTTGCGATGCGGTTCGCGGCCGGGCAACTCGGGTTTGACTGGAAGCCCGCGCCCGCGGGCAGGCGGACGCGCACACGCGCTTCGTAGCTGGAGGACGAAGGGATGGTGCCGTGGCCGGAGGAAGCATCGAGCTGTCCGGACTGACCAAGAAGTTCAGCGAGATCGCGGTCGACAAGATCGACCTGACCGTGGCCAGCGGCGAGTTCTTCTCCCTGCTGGGCCCGTCGGGCTGCGGCAAGACCACCACCCTGCGGCTGATCGCCGGCTTCGAGCAGCCGACCTCTGGGCGGATCCTGCTCGATGGCGTCGACGTGTCCGACGTGCCGCCGCACCGGCGCAACGTCAACACGGTGTTCCAGAGCTACGCGCTGTTCCCGTTCATGTCCGTCCGGGACAACGTGGCGTTCGGGCTGCGGCACGCCAAGGTGGGCAAGGCAGATCTCAAGCGCCGGGTGGACGAGGCCCTGGACCTGGTACAGATGACCTCATTCGCCAGGCGGCGGCCGGGTCAGCTGTCCGGCGGACAGCAGCAGCGTGTCGCGCTGGCCCGCGCGCTCGTGCTTAACCCGGCCGTGCTGCTGCTCGACGAGCCACTCGGCGCGCTCGACGCCAAGCTGCGGCGCTCGCTCAAGCTAGAGCTGAAGGCGCTGCAGGAGCGCGTCGGCATCACCTTCCTCTACGTCACCCACGACCAGGAGGAGGCGCTGACCATGTCCGACCGGCTAGCGGTGATGAACGCGGGCCGGATCGTGCAAATCGGCACCCCTCGCCAGGTCTACGAGGAGCCCGCGGACAACTATGTGGCCGACTTCCTCGGCGCGGCCAACCTGATGGAGGTCGAGGTGGTCTCGGCCGGCGCGCTGCGGATCGGGGACTTCGCGCTGATCTCGCACCGGTGCGAGGCGGCGGCGGGCACCGCGCACGCGGTGATCAGGCCGGAGCGGGTGCGGATTGAGGAGCATGGTTCGGCCGGCGAGAACCGGGTGCCGGCCATGGTGGAGCGCGTGGTGTTCCTCGGCTCCGCCACCGAGGTCCTGCTGCGGCTGGCGCCGGGCATTCAGGTGCAGGCGCTGATGCAGAATGACGGTTCACGTGCTGACCTGGCCCAGGGCACCCCGGTGAATGTCTACCTGCCGCCGGACGCGCTGCGCGTGCTGACCGGGGCGACGGGCGAGGTCCCGCTGGCCGAGGACGAGCACCTGGTCGCGAGCTAGCCGATCACGAAGCCGTCGCCGGATCAGACGCAGCCGCCCGGGCGGGGTGGGAACCTTGGTGTATGCGCGCGCTTGTGATCACCGGAGCCGGGTCGGCGCGGGTCGAGGACGTGGAGGCGCCGGTACCGGGGGCGGGTCAGGTTGTGGTCGACGTCCGCCGGGCCGGGATCTGCGGAACCGACGTCGAGCTGTTCACCGGGCAGCTGGCCTACTTCGCCCAGGGCAAGATCGGCTTCCCGATCCGCCCAGGTCACGAGTGGTGCGGCGTGGTGTCCGCGGTCGGCGACGGGGTGGATCCCGGCTGGCTGGGCGCCCGGGTGACCGGGGACACCATGCTCGGCTGCGGGCAGTGCCCGCGCTGCGCGGCCGGGCGCGGCCACGTATGCGCGGATCGCCGGGAGGTCGGCATCGTGCACTGGCCGGGCGCGCTGGCGGAGAAGGTGCTGGTCCGCGCGTCCAGCCTGTACCGGCTGCCCGAGGCGATCGACGACCGGGCCGGTGCCCTGGTCGAGCCGGGCGGCAACGGCTGGCGCGCCGCCTCGGCCGCCCACGCCGGGCCGGGGAAACGGATCCTGGTCTGCGGGCCGGGCACCATCGGCCTGCTGACCACGGCGTTCGCCACCGCGATAGGGGCCGAGGTACACATCTGGGCGCTGGCCAGGGATCGGGAGGAACTGGCCGCGGGCTTCGGCGCCTCCGGGTACTGGACCGCCGGTGACCCGCCGCCGGGGAGCTACGACGCGGTGGTCGACTGCACCGACGACCACCGGATGCCCGCGGCCGCCCTGGCCCGGGCCGAGCCAGCCGGGCGGCTGGTCTACATCGGCATCGCGGGCGCGCCGAGCCCGATCGACAGCCGCGACCTGGTCCTCGGCGACCTGACCGCGGTGGGCATCCTCGGCGCGTCGGCCGGGCTCGGGCCCGCGATCGAGCACTACGCCGACGGCCGGGTAGACCCGTCGCGCATCGTCGCGGTGACGGTCGGCCTCGACGAGGCCGCCGAGGCCCTGGCCGGGAAGATCGGCACCGGGACGGGTACCAAGATCCACGTTGACCCATGCGGCTAGGACCGCCGCCGGGACCGCCGCTGGGCGAGGCCCTGCGCGCCGCGCTCGGCTCGCCGGCCGTGATCCGGCGGCTGCCGAGCAGTCCCCGCTCGCGGGTATGGCTGGTCGAGTTCGGCCGCTTCCCCGCGATCGTCAAGCAGGTCACCGGCGGCTCCGAAGCCGACTCCGGCGCGCGCTTCGCGCGCGAGGTCACGGCGCTGCGACTGGCGCGACGGGTCCGGCCGGCGGTCGTGCCCGACGTGCTGGGTACCGATCCGGGCGGCCGGGTCATGGTGCTGGAGTACCTGGCCGAGGCGGGCCGCGCGCCCGCACCCGACTGGATGATCGAGTACGCGACGGCGCTGGCCCGGCTGCACAGCGCGACCGGACCGGGCGACGCGGACGCGCTGCCCGCCTGGGCAGGCCCGGGCCGGGTCGATGTCCGGGCGTTCGTCAGCCTGGCCGAACGGTTCGGGGTGCCCGTCCCGGCCGGCCTGGCCGCGTCCCTCGACAGCATGGTCGAGCGGCTGAACGCGACCGGACACCACGCTCTGCTGCACGGGGATCCGTGCCCCGATAACGCGATGCGCACCGACAGCGGGATCATGTTCGTCGACCTCGAGCAGGCCTCCCTCGGTGATGGCCGCGCCGAGCTGGCGTACCTGCGGACCGGCTTTCCCACCTGCTGGTGCGCTGCGTCGGCTCCCGGCCCCGTGCTCCGGCAGGCCGAGGCGGCGTACCGGTCAGCCTGGCGCGCCTGCAGCGGGACCGACGTGAGCGGAGACCTCGCGGAGGCGTGCGCGGGCTGGCTGATCTGGGGCGACGGGCTGGTCGAGCGGGCCCACCGCGGCCAGGCGGACCAGCTGGCGCGGCTGCCGGAGGAGGACTGGCTATGGGGCATCGCGACGGCCAGGCAGCGGTTGCTGCACCGCCTCACGGTGGTGGCCGCGCTCGGCGCGGATCATCCCGGCCTGGCCGACCTGGCCCGGGTCAGCCAGGCCATGCGCGACCGGATGCTGGCGTCGTGGCCCGGTATCCGAGAGCTTCCGGTCGCCGACGACGATCCGCTGCGCCTCTACTGACAGGTGCGGAGGGCCAGGCGGGCGTCCGGGGGCCTCCGGCAGCCCGATCCCGCGGTGCTACGGCGGGTCGGCTGGGCCGGGGCCGCCGAGGTGGGTGTGCTGGAAACTGGCGTCGTACTTCAGGCCGTAGCGGGCCAGCCGGTCCATGCCGATGTGCGCCAGCCAGAGCAGGCCGAGGGCGAGTGTCAGCGGGTGGTGGCCGAGGGCCCCGGCCAGCGACATCGCGGCGGGCAGCGGATACGAGTGCCCGAGGTTGTACACGGCCGCGC
The DNA here is from genome assembly GCA_036758545.1 of Streptosporangiaceae bacterium. GTDB lineage: Bacteria > Actinomycetota > Actinomycetes > Streptosporangiales > Streptosporangiaceae > Palsa-504. The sequence goes on from DAIOWL010000325.1 coordinate 5,807, forward strand.
CAGCCCGGGTGCCGCGCAGATAGCCGAGCATGAACAGGTCGGGCAGCAAGATCACCGCCGGGACCAGCCACCACGGCTGGTGCGTGGACGCGAACAGGATCAGCGCCGCCGCGAGCAGCACGAGGCCGTCAAGCCGCAGCCAGCGCAGGGGTTTCCCGGTTACCGCGGGAGCCGGGTCGGTCATGACCTGGAATCTAGCGTGCGCTCGCCGCGGGCGTGTATCGGACGGATGACTGGCAGACGACGTTACGGCAGGTCGTCCGGGCCGGCCAGGTCGAGGCGGGCCAGCGCGGTGCGGTTGGTCACGCCGAGCTTCGGGAACGCACGGTACAGGTGGTGGCTGACCGTCCGCGGGCTGATGAACAGCTGAGCGGCGATATCCCGGTTGGTCGCTCCGGAAGCGGCGAGCCGAACGACCTGGAGTTCCTGCGGTGTGAGCAGGCTCAGCCGGTCCGGCGCTGGCGCACTGCGGGCCACGGGCTCTCCCGCCGCGCGCAGCTCGGCCCGGGCTCGTTCGGCCCAGGGAGCGGCTCCGGTCCGGTCGAAGAGCGCGAGCGCGGTTCGCAGGTGGGGGCGGGCGTCCGTGCCCCGCCGGCCGCGGCGCAGCCATTCGCCGTACAGCAACGCGGTGCGGGCGTGCTCGAACGGACGGCCGCTGACCTCGTGCTGCCGCAGCGCCTCGCGGAAGTGCCCGTCCGCGTCACCGTCCCCGGCGAGCGCCCGGCACCGGTGCAGCACGGCCCGCGCCCAGGGCTGGCCGGTGGCATCGGCCCAGGCGGCAAAGCGGGCCAGCGGCTCGGCGGCCCGATCGGCGGGACTGGCGGTAGGAGCGGCGGCGGCGCCGGATCGAACGGCCGCCTCGATCTGGTCCGGCGCGAACAGGATCGGCTGGATGTAATGCCGCAGCGGCCCGGTCGCGGTCATCTCGAACCGGTCGAGGGCCGCGCCGTACCGGCCCAGGCCGAGGTCGAGCAGGGCCAGCGCCCACTCCGCCATGGTGCTGACGTTCGCGACTTCCTCGGCAGCGAACTGGCGCAGGGCGCTGGCGGCCAGTTCGCGGCAGCGCGGCTCGTCGCCGGCGACCGCCGCGAGCAGGGCCAGCATGCTGTACAGCCCGGCCTCGCGCACCGGCTGGCCGGTGTCCTGGGCTAGCCGCAGTCCTTCCGTCGCGCCCTCGGTGGCCGCGCGGAACCTGGTGAGGCAGAAGTTCGCGCACGACAGGCCCAGCGACAGCGGCGCGAGAAAGCGGATCACCCCCTGGGTGCGGCAGGCCTGGGCCGTCGACAGCATCAGGTCGCGCGCGCTGTCGAAGTCGCCGATCAGCAGGGCCATGTTGGCCGCGTAGAACCTGACGGCGAGCTGCTCAGGCCCGTCGCGGCGGACGGCGGCCACCACCTCGGCCAGCCGGGGCACCGCCGCGGCGGGCCGCCCGGCAAGCAGGTCAGCCATAGCCTGCAGGGCGCCGGGCCCGGGGACCGGCTCGCTGCGGCCGAGCGCGGCCATCCGGTCGGCCGCGCCCTGGA
>DAIOWL010000326.1:0-3368 GCA_036758545.1 Streptosporangiaceae bacterium
TGGTAGCCGACCTGCGCCGGGCCGCCGCCGACACCGAGCGTCCGCCTGCCGTCCGGCAGGCCGCCGCGGCCCAGCTGGCCCGGCTGGCCGCCGCCGGGGTCCGCGCGGCCCACCCGCGCGAGTGGTACGCGCTGACCGAGCTGTCCGACTCCGGCCCGATCGTGGCCGGCGGCGAGACGGTCCGGCTGTCCCCGTCCCAGGTCGAGTCGTTCACCCGGTGCGGGCTCCGCTGGCTGCTCGAGGCGGCGGTCGGTGCGGGCCGCACGGACGTCCTGCGCCACCTGGGCACGGTGATCCACGCCGCCGCCGTACTGGCTGCCGAGGGAGCTACCGAACGGGCCGTGGCTGATCGCATCGATGAAATCTGGCACCATCTCGACTTCGGGAGCGCCTGGTACAGCGCGAAGCAGCGCGCGCTAGCCGAGCGCATGGTCCGGCGGTTCCTGGACTGGCACGCGGAGAACCCGCGCGAGCTCGTCGCGGTGGAGCAGGCGCTCAAGGTGCGGGTCGGACAGGTGGAGATCACCGGCCGGGTGGACCGGCTCGAGTCGGACGAGGAGGGCCGCGCCGTCGTCGTCGACCTGAAGACCGGCGGCAGCGCGCCGCGCGAGGACGAGCTGGGCCGGCACCCGCAGCTCGGCGTCTACCAGCTGGCCGTGCTGCTCGGCGCGTTCGAGCGGTTCGGCCTGGCCGAGCCGGGCGGGGCGGAGCTGGTCCAGGTGGGCAAGGCGGCCGGCGTGACGCTGCGGGCCAAGGTGCAGCGGCAGGGCGCGCTGGCCGAGGACGACGAGCCCGGCTGGGCCAAGGATCTGGTGGAGACCGTCGCGGCCGGCATGGCCGGGCCCGTCTTCGAGGCCCGGGTGAACCCCGGCTGCCGCACCTGCCCGGTCGCCGCCTGCTGCCCGGTCAACCCCGAAGGCGAGCGGGTCACCCCGTAACGGCTCATCCCGCCGGGGTGATGCGCGCGGCGCGGCCCGGCATCACGCTGCTGTCATGGCTGGATGGCCTGGCATGCCGGTGATTTACGAGGTGAACACCGCGATCTGGCTGAGTGAGCAGTCGCGCGCCGCCGGGCGGCCGGTAACGCTGGCCGACGTGCCCGCCTCGGCCTGGGACGAGGTCACGCCGGACGGCATCGACGCGGTATGGCTGATGGGCGTGTGGGAGCGAAGCCCGGCCGGCCTCGAGCTGGCGAACGCGAACGCCGGGCTGCAGGCCTCGTTCCGCGAGGCCCTGCCCGACCTGCGGTCCGCCGACGTGATCGGGTCGCCCTACTGCGTGCGCCGGTATGTCGTCGACGCGTCGTTCGGCGGCCCCCGGGGCCTGGCCGAGGCACGCGCCGTGCTGGCCGCCCGCGGCATCCGGCTGCTCCTCGACTACGTGCCGAACCACGTCGCGCCCGACCATCCCTGGGTGACCAGCCAGCCGGAATTGTTCGTCAACGGCGGCGAAGCCGACATCGAGGCCGAGCCGGCATCCTGGGTCCGGGCCAGCGGGCACATCCTGGCCCACGGCCGCGACCCGTATTTCCCGCCGTGGCCCGATGTCGTGCAGCTCAACGCGTTCTCGCCTGCCCTGCGCGCGGCGACCGCGGCGACCGTGACGGACATCGCCGCGCAGTGCGACGGGATCCGCTGCGACATGGCCATGCTGATGACGAACCAGGTCTTCGCCAAGACCTGGGCCGGCCGGGCCGGCCCGGAGCCAGACGAGGAGTTCTGGCCGGCCGTCATCGCCGGACTGCGCCGCCGGTACTCGCAGACCGTGCTCGTCGCCGAGGCCTACTGGGACACCGAGTGGACACTCCAGCAGCAGGGCTTCGACTTCTGCTACGACAAGCGGCTCTACGACCGGATCGTCGGCCGGGACGTGGCCGGCGTCCGTGACCACCTGCGCGCCGGCCTGGACTACCAGTCGCGGCTCGTCCGCTTCGGCGAGAACCACGACGAGCCGCGCATCGCGGACAAGCTGCCGGGCGACGCCGGACGGGCCGCGGCGGTCGCCATTGCCACCCTGCCGGGCGCCACCTTGTGGCACGAAGGGCAGTTTGAAGGACGGCGAGTACGCCCGCCGGTCTTCCTGTCGCGCCGCCCGGACGAGCCGCCCGACACCGCCCTGGCCGGCTGGTACCGGCGGCTGCTGGCCCGCGTGGCCAGCCACCGGGTACGGGCGGGCGACTGGCAGCTGCTCGAGTCCGGCGGCTGGCCCGACAACGATTCCTGCCGCAATCTCCTGGCCTGGTCCTGGTCCGGCGCCAGCCAGCATCTGGTGGTGGTGAACTTCTCCGCTGAGCCCGCCCAGGGGCGGGTCGGGCTGGGAAGGACCGACCTGCGCGGCCGGGGCTGGACCCTGACCGACCTGCTCCACGACCGCGTGTTCGACCGGACCGGTGACGAGCTCGCTGACCACGGGCTGTTCGTCGACTTGCCCCCGTGGGGCTGCCACCTGCTGGCCGTAGAGGAGGTCGCGGACGATGCCAGACGGGCTTGAGTCACCGCCGGCCCTGGCCGATCCGGCCTTGCTGACCGCCGAGGAGCAGCGGCTGCAGGAGGCCCGGGCCGGCGTTCCGTGGCGGGCCTGGGGACCTTACCTCAGTGAGCGCCAGTGGGGGACGGTCCGGGAAGACTACAGCGACAGCGAGGACGCCTGGTCGTATTTCAGTCATGATCAGGCACGGTCGCGCGCGTACCGCTGGGGGGAGGATGGCATCGCCGGGATCAGCGACGACAAGCAGCGGCTGTGCCTGGCTCTGGCGCTGTGGAACGAGCGGGACCCGATCGTGAAGGAGCGCCTGTTCGGCCTGACCAATGCCGAAGGCAATCACGGTGAGGACGTCAAGGAGTACTACTTCTACGTCGATAACCTGCCGACGCACAGCTACCAGCGCTACCTCTACAAGTACCCGCAGGCCGAGTTCCCCTACAACGAGCTGGTGGCGGAGAACCGGGCCCGGTCCCGGCATGAATTCGAGTACGAGCTCGTCGATACGGGTGTCTTCGATGACAGCCGTTATTTCGACGTCGAGGTGGAGCACGCCAAGGCCGGCCCCGAAGACATCCTCTGCCGCATCACCGTGCACAACCGCTCGGCGCAGGACGCCGGGCTGTACGTGCTGCCGACGCTGTGGTTCCGCAACACGTGGTCATGGGGAGATCGTGACCCCAGGCCCCGGCTCGCCCGCGTCCCAGGGGCCGGGCCGGCGGATCCGGTCGTCCGGGCCGAACACCATCAGCTCGGAGTCTTCTACCTCTACGCCCAGCCAGAAGCGACGCTGCTGTTCTGCGAGAACGAGACCAACGCGGCGCGGGTCCCCTGCGGCGAGCCGACCACGCGCTTTCCCAAGGACGGCATCGGCGACCATCTCCTGC
>DAIOWL010000326.1:3468-7324 GCA_036758545.1 Streptosporangiaceae bacterium
TGCGGCGAGCCGACCACGCGCTTTCCCAAGGACGGCATCGGCGACCATCTCCTGCCCGCGTACGAGTGGAACTTCGGGGACGTGAACCCCCCGGTCCACGCCTTCGCCACGCTGTTCCTGGCGAACCTGGAGGCCGACCTGGGCAAGGTAGACCTCCCGTTCCTGCAGGAGAGCTTCGCCAAGCTGCTCCTGAACTTCACCTGGTGGGTGAATCGCAAGGATCCTTCGGGCCGTAACGTGTTCGAGGGCGGCTTCCTCGGCCTGGACAACATCGGCGTGTTCGACCGCAGTGCGATGCTGCCCGGCGGCGGGCGGCTGGAGCAGGCCGACGGCACGGCCTGGATGGCGATGTTCAGCCAGAACATGCTCGAGCTGGCCCTGATGCTGCTGGACCATGACGAGACCTACCAGGGGTTCGTGCTGAAGTTCGTCGAGCATTTCTTCTGGATCGCGGCCGCGGTGGACCCGCTCGGTGAAAACCCCGACGAGATGTGGGACGAGGAGGACGGCTTCTTCTACGACGTGCTCCGCCTGCCCGACGGCACGGGTGCGCGCATGAAGGTCCGGTCCCTGGTGGGGTTGCTGCCGCTGTGCGCCACCACGGTGATCGAGGCCGACGTGATCGACCGCTATCCCCGCATCACCGAGCACGTGGCGACCTTCCTCCGGCGCAACCAGGACCTGCTGGCCAACATCGCCGACCCGTTCGTGCCCGGCGTCAAGGGGCGGCGGCTGCTGTCCCTGGTGAACGAGGACAAGCTGCGGCGCATCCTGGCCCGGATGCTGGATGAGGAGCGGTTCCTGGGGCCGCACGGCATCCGCTCCGTCTCGCGCTGGCACCTCGAGCATCCCTATACGGTCAACGTGGCCGGAGGCGAGTACTCGGTCCAGTACGAGCCGGCCGAGTCGACCACCGGCATGTTCGGCGGCAACTCCAACTGGCGCGGACCGGTCTGGTTCCCGGTCAACCTGCTGCTGATCCGGGCCCTGCTCCAGCACTACCGGTACTACGGCGACGACCTGAGGGTCGAATGCCCGACCGGCTCCGGGACGATGATGACGCTGTTCGAGGTGGCGGAGGAGCTGACCCGCCGCCTGGTCGGCACCTTCCTGCGGGACGGTGACGGGCAGCGCCCCGTCTACGGCGGGACCCGGCTCTTCCAGGACGACCCGCACTGGCGTGACCTCGTCCTGTTCTACGAGTACTTCCACGGCGACAACGGAGCCGGGCTGGGTGCCTCCCACCAGACCGGCTGGACCGGCCTAGTGGCCCGGCTGATCCAGAGCATGGGTCAGTTCGACGCCGATACCGTGCTCGAGGACCGGCAATGGCCGATGGCCCGGCCGTACCGGCGCCTCGCCGCGGCATCCATGCCCGACGTCGCCACGGCTCGTGAAGCCCGTGGCGTCACCGAACCGCGGTTACCCCGGCCCGGTCAGCCGCGAAGGTGAGCGGGTCACCCCGCAGGCTGCAGCCCGGCGAGCGCCTCGCGCGCCTCGTCCGCGATCGGCGGCGGCACGTCGTCCATGGCCAGCACCTTCTCCAGGGCCCGGGCGTACGCCACGTCGTAGGCCCGCTCCGCGTCCGCGGGCACGTCCGGCACCACCCCGGTGCCCTGCCAGTTGGTGCCGGTCACCGGGTTGACCGAGCGCGCGAACGGAATGCCGATGTGCACCGCGGCGCTGATCGGGAAGCCCCGGGTCGGGTGCGCGCCGCCTCCGGTCGTCTCGCCGACCACCGTGGCCCGGCCCAGAGCCTGCAGCGTGTAGGCGAAATCCTCGCCCCCGGAGAACGTGCGGCCGCTGGTCAGCACGAAGACCGGGCGGTCCAGGTAGCGGGTCCCCGGCACATAGGGCAGCGCCCAGAACTGCCTGGTCTCGCCGGTGTCGGCGTGGAAGATGTCGTTCAGGCGGGTGGGCCGCTCGTCGAGCAGGTAGCTGCACCAGAAGACCACGCCCTCGGGCGCGCCGCCGTGGTTGTGCCGCAGGTCGATGATGAGCGCGTAGGTCCCGGCGACTAGTTCCATGGCCGCGCCGATGGCCGGGCCCGCGTTGGCCGGGACGGCCACCCGGCGCACGTCCAGGTAGCCGACGTTGCCGTCCAGTCGCTCGACCTGCCGGATGCCGAAGTTGTCCAGCCGCCCCATCCGCCGCATGGCCAGCCGCCTGGCCTCGTGGTCCTTCGGCTCCTCGGGTTCTTCGATCCGCTGGCGCCGGGGACCTGGACCGCCGCCGAGCACCACGCGCAGGTGCCGGTCCCCGGTGATCTCCTGCAGGTCCCTGGTCAGCCGCTCGGTCAGGGTGATCTCGTCCAGGTCGTCGTACTCGCCGGCCTCCAGCCGCGCCTCGATCGCGGTGGCGGCCTGCCCGGCCTGCTCGGGGAACACGTAGTTGGCCCGCAGCAGCTCCAGGGCCTTGGTCACGATCTCGCGGCCGGACAGCTGCTCAGCCGCCAGCGACCCGTCGTCGGGCACGCTGATCCGCGGCGCCCCGGGCTGGTCGCCAGGAGAATCGATGGTGAACTCGAGCAGCCGGGCCGCGGGCAGCCGCAGCGAGAGCTCGCGCCGGATCGCGTCGATCCCTCCCTGGTGAGCGCTCTGCCACGCGGTCAGACCCGGCTCGTCTGACGCCTCGACGAACACCCGCACCAGGAGCTGGCCCGGCTCGATCGCCGGGTCGTCGCCGTGCTGCAGCAGCACGGCCCGCTGCACCGCCCCGGCGTCGAAGCGCTCCTGCATCTCGCGGTTGATGACTCGTTCCACCGTGGCCTGTTCGGCCCGTTCCATGGCGCCTCCGCCCTTCGGCTCCCCGGTCACCTTGTCAAACGCCGCGGCCCGCGGGGCGGTTCCGGCCGGGCCGGGCGGGTGCTCGCGCGCTCGATCACGTGCCAGCCCGGCGGGTCCTGGAACCCGGCGGGCGGGGACAGGCCGAGGGCGATGCGAGCGCAGCGCTCACCCTGGTCACGCAGCGACTGCCAGACGGTGGTCAGTCCCGCGGGTGCGGCGGCGTCGGTGTCGTCCCAGCCGGTGATGGCCACGGCGCCGGGCACGCCGCGGCCGGTCCCGGCCGCGGCACGGAGCGCGCCGAGGGCGAGCTCGTCGCTCATCGCGGCGATCGCGTCCGGCGGGTCGTCACCGCGGAGCAGCTCTTCGGCGAAGGCCTCCCCGAGCCCGGTGGCGTTGGCCTGGCACACGGCGACCCGCAGGCCGGCCGGGTCACCTCCGGCCTCGCGCCACGCGTCGAGGTAGCCGTTCCACCGGTGCCGGGTCACCGGGTAGGTCACGGACGGACCGGGTGCCCCGGTGAGCAGCGCCCGGTCGCGCTCGCGGTTGACCGGGAAGCCCAATACGGCGGGTCGGGCCGCGCCGGCGAAGGCCACCCGGCCGATCGCGGCGGCGGCGGTCCGGTCGTCGATACCGACCACGGGCAGCCCGGGCCGCCGCGGGCCGGCGTGCACGACGGCCGGGAGCCCGCTGGCCGCGACCGCGTCCAGGACCGGGTCGTCGTCGCTGGTGGTCCACACGATGAACCCGTCCACCACGGCGTCGGCGACCCGCTGCACGTCGCTGGCGGCCCCGGTGGTCGGGACCAGCGTGAGACCGACGCCCTCGGCCGCGCAGACGTCGGCCACGCCGGCCAGCATCCGGGCCGCCTGCGGGTCGTCGAAGGCGTAGGTCAGCCGCTCGCCGAGGATCACCCCGAGGCTGCCCGCCCGGCCCCGGCGCAGCGACCGGGCGCCGGGGTGCGGGCCGGGATAGCCGAGTCGGTCCGCCGCCGCGCGGACCTTCGCCGCGGTGCCTGCCGCGACCCGCTCGGGCCGCGAGTAGACGTAGGACGCCGTCATCACCGACACCCC
>DAIOWL010000327.1:0-3281 GCA_036758545.1 Streptosporangiaceae bacterium
CTCGCCCCAGGCGCAGCCCGGCTAGCCACCCTGAGCTGCTCCTTCTGCAACAAGGACAAGGACGCCATAGCCAAGCTCGTGGCCGGACCTGGCGTCTACATCTGCAACGAATGCGTCGAGCTGTGCAACCTGATCATCGCCGAGGAGCCGGCGCCCGGGTTCGGCGCCTGGGATGAGCGGCCGGACGACGAACTGCTGACCAGCCTGGCCAAGGTTCAGGCCGCGGTCTCCCAGGCCGACGCCGCCGTGCACGACTACGTGGACCTGCTGCGCAGCCGGGGCATCAGCTGGACCAGGATCGGAGCCGCGCTGGGCGTGTCCAAGCAGGCGGCGTGGGAGCGATTCTCCGGCGAGGACTAGAACGAGGATCAGAACAGGACGTAGAGCTTCCTGATCGTCTCGTGGATCTGCCAGGTGCCGGCCCAGCCGCGGGGAAAGACAGCGGTGTCGCCCGGGCCGATCTCGGTCGGCTCGCCGCCGTCCGGCGTGACCGTCATCCGGCCCGACAGGATGTGCACGAACTCGTTGTCGTCCAGGCTCCACCGGGACGGACCGGGCGTGCACTCCCACACGCCCGTCTCCTGCGCGCCGTCGCCGGACCACAACGTGGTGCCCGAGGTCTGCATCGGCTCGCCGCCTGGATTGGGCAGGGCCTCCTCCAGCGGGCCCCAGTCCTCGAGCTTGGCGTCGGCCGCGGCGGCCAGGAACGGGGTGGTGGTGATCATGACGAGGTGATCCTCTCCGGGAAGGGCAGGGCGATGGGGTCGGTGGCCAGGCGGCTGCGCCCGGCCTCGTCGAAGCGGTCAAGGCCGAGGTCTGAGGTGTCGAGCACGTCGGAGGAGCCGGTCAGCGCGACGTCGGCGGTGGCCCGGCCCAGGCCGGGTCCCCACATCATGCCGGCCCCGGCCGCGCTGGCCACGGTAACCCGGTCCCGGGCCCGGCCGATGATCGGGAAGTGGTCCGGGGTGTAGTCGATGGTCGCGGCCCAGATCCGGCGCAGCCCGAGTCCGGCGGTGGCCGGCACCAGCGCGGCCAGGCGTGCCCGCATCGTAGCCAGGTACGGCTCGTCCACCTCGCGGTTCTCGCCCGGCGGCTCGTCCGGATTGCTCATGCCGAACAGCAGGCCGCCCTCTTCCGGCCGCCAGTAAAGCCCCGCGGCCAGGTCGAACACCATCGGTACCCGGGCCGGGTCCAGGTCGGGGTGCCGCTCGGTCACCGCGACCTGGTGCCGCACGCCGCCGGCCGGGATGCGGATCCCGGCCAGCTGCCCGACGGAAGCGAGCTTCGGCCCGCCGGTGAGCACGACCAGGCCCGTGCTGATCCGGCCCTGGCTGGTCTGTACGGTGCCGTCGCCGTCGGCCAGGCCGAGGAAGGCGGTGTGCTCGCGGATCTCGACGCCGCTGCGGATCAGCGCCACCGTGTAGGCGGCCACGTTGCGCGGCGGCGCGACGAACCCGTCCTGGTCGCAGAAGGTGCCGCCGAGCGTCTGCCCGGGCGCGAGCGTCGGGTTGGCCGCGTCCACCTCGTCCGGGTCCAGCCATCGCACCGGCACGCCGAGCGCGGTCTGCATGGCCATCCGCTCGCGGGCCGCGGCCACGTCGGCCTCGGTGAAGCAGGGCAGCAGGTAGCCCTGCTCGGTGAACCCGGAGTCGGTGCCGATCTCGTCCCGCTGGCCCAGGTAGAACCGCCGGGACCAGCTGCTCAGCCGCACCGCCTCCTGGGTCCCGCCCTGCACCCGGACCACCCCGGCGGCCCGGCTGCTCGCACCCTGCCCGAGGAACCCCTTCTCGATCAGGACGACCCGCGCCAGCCCGGCCCGGCGCAGGAAGTAGGCGCACCAGGCGCCCACCGTCCCGCCGCCCACGACGACGGCGTCCGCGGTATCAGTCATTGGCACGGAACTGATGCTGGCATAGACTGAACATTCAGTCAATAAAGACTGGCACGTCAGGGCTGCATGTCAGAGCAGGCACGTCGGGGCACGCGCCGGGAGGTTACCGCCGGATGTATGGGTTGTCGGAAGAAGATCTGCAGATCCAGGCCCGGGCCCGCGGTTTCGCGGACGAGCTGATCCCGTTCGAGGATGAGGCCGAACGGGCCGACGGGCAGCTCCCCGCCGACGTGACGGCCGCGCACGCCAAACGCTGCCGCGAACTCGGCCTGCACTCGACGAACATGCCACGCGAGCTCGGCGGCGGTGGCTGCACCTCGCTGCAGCAGGTGCTGGTCCAGGAGCAGATGGGCCGGGTGACCAACGCGCTCGGCTGGGTGGCGGCCACCCCGCCGTCCTGGCTGCCCGCCGTGGCCACCCAGGATCAGATCGACCGGTACGTCCGGCCGGCGGTCGCGGGGGAGCGGGAGGAGTGCTACGCGATCACCGAGGAGGGCGCGGGCTCCGACGTCGACGCGATCGAGGCCACCGCGCGCCGGGACGGCGAGGACTACCTGCTCAACGGCGTCAAATGGCACGTCACCTCGTACAACAGCGCCGACTTCGCCTTCTTCCAGGCCAAGCTGCCCAGCGGCGACCACGCCATGTTCCTGGTGGACCTGCCCAGCCCGGGGGTCCGGGTGGTCAGGACGCCGGCCTACTCGCACACGATCAGCCACCACCACCCGATCGTGGAGTTCACCGACGTGCGCGTCCCGGCGGCGAACCTGGTCGGCGCGGAGGGCGACGGGATGGACTTCGCCTACGAGTGGTTCAGGTTCGAGCGGCTGATGGTGGCGGCCCGCTGCCTCGGCGCGGCCGCGCGCCTGGTCGACGAGATGACCGCGTTCGCCGCCACCCGCGTGGTCGGCGGCCAGCCGATCAGCGAGTACGGGCTGGTGGCTGGCATGCTGGCGGACTCTCTCACCGAGCTGTTCGCGGCCCGTGCGCTGGTCTACGAGACGGCCCGCGGCATCGACCGTCTTCGGGCCGGCGCCGACGTGAAGGTGTCGCACGCGCAGTGCTCGATGGCCAAGCTCTACGCCTCGGAGATGGCGGGCCGGGTCGCCGACCGCGCCGTCCAGGTGTTCGGCGGCCGCGGCTACATGCGCGAGAACGTGGCCGAGCGCTTCTTCCGCGAGCTCCGCGTCGAGCGGATCTGGGAGGGCACCAGCGAAATCCAGCGCATGATCATCGCCCGCCAGATGACTAAACGCACCCCCGCCGCCCTCGCCTAACCCCGCCCTGCCCAGCCCGGGCCCTCGCCCTGGCCCCGCCCGGGCCCTCGCCCTGGCGCGGCCCGCCCCCAGCCCTGCTGGCCCGGCCCAGGCAACAGCATGAACCCCGGGAT
>DAIOWL010000327.1:3381-7318 GCA_036758545.1 Streptosporangiaceae bacterium
CGGCCCGCCCCCAGCCCTGCTGGCCCGGCCCAGGCAACAGCATGAACCCCGGGATCCATGGCGTTCGAACGCACTGGATCCCGGGGTTCATGGCGTTTGGGGTGGGCTCAGCCGGGCGGCCCCAGCCGGGCGGAGGCCTCAGCCGAGGTAGTAGTCGGCGGGGAGGTTTTCCTCGATGGCGGCGAGCACCTCGGGGGAGTCGGGCTCAGTGCGCGGCCGGAACCGGGCCGCCACCGTGCCGTCCGGGCGCACCAGGAACTTCTCGAAGTTCCACTGGATGTCGCCCGCCTCGCCCCCGGCGTCCGGCGTCGCGGTCAGCACATCGTAGATAGCGTTCCGCCCGGGGCCGTTCACCTCGATCTTCTCGAACATCGGGAAGGTGACCCCGTACGAGGTCGAGCAGAACTCGGCGATCTCCTCCGCCGTGCCCGGCTCCTGCCCGCCGAACTGGTTGCACGGGAAGCCCACCACGGTCAGCCCGCGCGAGGCGAACTGCTCGTGCAGCTTCTCCAGGGCCGTGTACTGCGGGGTCAGCCCGCACTGCGAGGCCACGTTCACCACGAGCAGCGTCGCGCCTGGCGCGGTCGTGCCGAGCGAGGAGTCCTCGCCGTCCAGCGTCTTCACCGGTATGTCAAATATCGTCACGGTGTTACGGTACCGGGTTCCAGACGGACTGCCCGAGGTAGCCCCGGGCGATGGCAGTGACGTAGGAGTACACCGCGTCCTCGGCGGGGGACAGCGGCCCGGGGGAGGCATGCGGCGAGGCCAGGCCCCGCTGCACCGACTCGCACGCGGACCAGTCCTGCTTGTTGGTGATGTCCCAGAACTCCACCGCGTAGGCCGGGTCGAAGTCCGGCTTGGCCACGGCCTCGGGCGCGAACGCCCAGGTGCACTCGATCGTGGTCCGGTCCGCGGCGACCGGGATCAGCCGGTGCGTCATCACGTAGTCCGGGTGCAGGCTGAGCAGCACGTTCGGGAAGATGTTGACGTAGATGACGGTCCGCAGCCCGTGCGCGTCAAGACCGCGCAGCGGCACCCCTTCGCTGGCTCCGGACAGCGACATCGTGTCCATGCCGTCGCGCAGGTCCATCCAGCCGCCGATCCAGGCGCCGTCGGCGGCGTAGTTCTCGCCGCTCTTGGGCGGGCTGACCCGGCACAGCTCGGGGTGGATGGACGGGCAGTGGTAGCACTCGTGGTAGTTCTCGGTGAGCGTCTTCCAGTTCGCCGCGGCGTCGTAGCGGTGCTCCCCGGCGGTCACCAGCCGCTCCGGCTCGTACGGCGCGATCAGCTCGTCCAGCTTGGCCAGCGCCTCGGTCAGCGATCCGGCCGCACCGCCGGAACCGTCCACGAACACCAGGCCGTGCCATTCGGCCACCGGCAGCGGGGCCAGGCCCCACTCGCCGAAGTCGAAGCCGGGCACCTTCCGGAAGCCGGCCGCGCCCTGGAGCGACCCGGACAGCGAGTACGTCCAGGCGTGGTACGGGCAGACGATCGCCTTTTCACGGGCGCTCTGCCCGCACGGAAGCAGCTCGTGGCCGCGGTGCCGGCAGCTGTTCGCGAACGCCCGCACCTCGCCGTCCTCGCCGCGGACCAGCAGCACGCCGCCCTGGCCGGTGGCCTCGGCGCGCTGGTCCCCGGGCGAAGGCAGCTGCTCGCTGCGCGCCACGCACATCCAGCCGCCGCCGAAGAAGTGCCGCTGCTCCCAGCCGAACACGGCGGGGTCCACGTACGCCGCCCGCGGCAGCATCCGGCTCTCCCCGAACGGACGCAGCGCCAGCTCCAGCTCACCGCGGTCGAGCGGTGCCGGGGGAATAGTCGTACCGGATCGGACCCGAAAATCTTGACTGACCATACAGTCAAGACTAGGTGGCCGGGCGGGGCCTGTCCAGGCACGCCAGCCAGGCCGCCGCCGTTCAGCACCCCGAAGCCCGGCGACGATCTTGCGAACAGGCGTGCGCGGTGCGGATACTGCATGCATGGGCGACCGTAATGTGCTGGGCGGCGAGCTCGAGCCGTGTGGAACCGATCCGCTCACCGGTTTCTACCGGGACGGATGCTGCACGACCGGCCCCGAGGACCTGGGCAGCCACACCATCTGCGCGGTGGTGACGGCCGAGTTCCTCGAGCACCAGCGCCGGATCGGCAACGACCTGTCCACCCCGATGCCCCAGTTCCGGTTTCCCGGGCTGGTGCCGGGGGACCGGTGGTGCGTGACCGCGGCCAACTGGCTGCAGGCGCACCGGGACGGCGCCGGCGCGCCGGTGGTGCTGGCCTCGACCCACCAGCGCGCGCTCGAGATCGTCCCGCTGGAGATCCTCAAGCCCTATTCGGTCGACGTCCCCGCCGACGCCGCCGCCCTGGACGAATAGACCAGGCCAAGCGCCACCGCCCCCGTCCTGGCTCACGCGCTGACGGGCTGGCCCTGGATCTGACGGGGGCGGCTCGACTCCCTGAGCACCAGGCTGCACTGCAGCCGCCGCAGGCCCGAGCTCGGCCGTCCCTCGATCGCGCTGAGCAGTTCCTCGCCCGCGGTCCGGCCGAGCTCGCGCAGGTTCATGTCGACCGTGGTCAGCGGGGGCCGATTGGCCGCCGCGATGACCTCCCAGTTGTCGAAGCCGACCAGCGCGATGTCCTCGGGCACCCGCTTGCCCGCCTCCCGCACCGCGTCGGCCACGCCCCGGGCGATCTGGTCGTTGCCGCAGAAGATCGCGTCCAGGTCGGGAGCGGCCCGGAGCAGCCCGTCGGTCGCCTGGCGGCCCCACTCCTCGGTCCACTCGCCGTACATGGCCCCGCCCGCGGCCAGCTCGAGCCCGGCAGCGGCCAGCGTTTGCTCCGCACCCTGGGCGCGCAGCCGGGACGCCGCGAACGACATCGGGCCGGTTACGTGGCCGATCCTGGTCCGCCCGGTGCTGAGCAGGTGGCGGACCGCGATCGCGCCGCCTTCGGCGTCGTCGGGGACGAGGGAGAGGTCCCCGGGGTTGGTCGAGGAGGTCATCGCGTAGACGACGGGGACCGGGATGTCGCTGCCGATCGGCTCCCTGGGGTCCTGGCGGCGGCCGGTCACGATGATGCCGTCGACCCGGCGTTCGAGCAGGGTGCGCAGGTAGTGCTGCTCCCTGATCTGGTCGTCCCGGCTATCGCACAGGAGAACCGCGATGCGCCCGGGACCGAGCGCGTCCTCCGCGCCCTGCATGACCGGGATGCTGAACCGGCCGAAGCTGTCGGTGGTAATCAGCCCCACCGTGAAGGTGCGGCCGGCGAGCAGCCCGCGGGCCAGCGCGTTCGGCTGGTAGCCGAGCTGCTCGGCGGCCTGCTGGATGCGCTGAATGGTGCCGAGCGACAGGGCGCCGCGCCCGTTGAGCGCCTTGGACACCGTGCCCGGCGAGACCCCGGCCAGGCGGGCCACGTCGGTGATGGTCGCGGGGTTCTTGCTGGCCGGATTCTTGCTGGGAGGCATGACGTTCGCCTCCCTGTCTCGTATGGCCCCTGGCGCCAGGCTGCGCGGGCGATCTGATCGCCTGAGTATAGGGGAGGAAAGGGCAGTTTGTGAAGTTTCCTTTTGGTATCGATTCGGCACAACTCATCTAGTGAAAACTGCTGCTAAACCTTGACGATTGGAACACTACGGTTCTAGGCTCCGGTCTTGGAAAAGCTTTGCCTGACAGGCCGACTCAGCGGCAAGCGGAGAGCTGTGAACATGGGTGTTTTCACACATGCGGACCAGGTCCTCGAGTGGCGGGGCGGACACGAGATCGTCCGCGTCGAGCCATGGGGGCCGGGCAGCCTCAGGGTCCGCGGGACGGTCTGGGAGGAGATCCGCGACGATCTGCCCGGAGCGCTGCTTCCGGCCGAGCCGGTCTCGGTGACCGTCGAGATCGGGGTGGACGCGGCCCGCATCACCAACGGCGGACTGACCGCCGAGATCTCCGCCTCGGGG
>DAIOWL010000328.1:0-2823 GCA_036758545.1 Streptosporangiaceae bacterium
CACGCTCGCAGCGAATGGCGGTGTCGCGGAGCAGGGCTATCGCGTCGCCGACCCGGCCTGCGGAGTAGTAAAGGTGAGCCAGGTTAGCCAGGCGCGCGAGCGTATCGGCATGGTCAGGGCCGAGCACCCTCTCCGAATCCGCGCAGCACTGCTGGGAGAGCTGCATCGCGGCCGGCATCCGGCCGGCCGCCTGGTACGCGGCGGCGAGGTTCGCGGTGGTCGCGATCGTGTCCGGGTGCCCCGAGCCGAGCACCTTCTCGCGGTCCGACAGCACCCGCTTGTAGTGCGAAATCGCCTCCTTGACCTTGCCCGCAGCCAGGCTGGCCGCGGCCAGTCGGTCCCGGGTGGCCATGGTCTCCGCGTCGCGCGGACCCTGCAGCCGCTCCCGGTCGATCAGGTTGCGGCTCAGCAGCCTGGCGGCCGCGGCCACGTCGCCCGCGGCCTGGTGGGCGGTGGCGAGGTCGTCCCGGGCGCTGAGGGTGTCCGGGTGCCCGGGCCCGCGGAACTGCTCGCACTCGCTGACCGCGCGATCCAGCACGGCGACCGCGTCCGCGGGTTCGCCCGCCAGGATCAGGGCCTTGGCCAGGTTGACCCGCGCCGCGATGATGGCGGGGTGCCCGGGCGCGAGCTCGCGGCCGCGTTCGGCCAGGACCCGCTGGTACCAGTGCACGGCCTCGCTCGCGTACCCGGCGGCCAGGTAGGCGGCGGCCAGGTGCGCGGCCACGACCAGGGCGTCCGGGTGGCCCGGCATCAGCTTGGTGTCGCAGCGGGCGGACAGGTCCCGCCAGTACTCGACGGCCGGCCCGACCAGGCGGGCATTGTCCAGGCTGCTTCCGGCCCGCAGCAGCACGGGATGGCAGCCGTCGGCCCACAGTACGTCGGGGGCCGCGTCATGCAGGGTGGCCGCGTTCAGCCGCAGGGCAGCCGCGGTCCATGGCCCGGTCTCGTCGACGGGCCAGATTTCCAGCAGGGCATTGGCGGCGGCGCGGGCCGCGGGCTCCTGGACGTTGGCCGGCGCGGCCAGCCTGATCGCCGCCTGGAGCACCGAATTCACCAGGATGGTCGGCGGTGAGACGGCGCGGTTGACGCTGACGAGCCCGGCCCGCTCGATGGCGAGCAGCGCATCCCAGGCTGGCTTCGGGTCGACCATCGCGGAAAACGGGGTCGCCGCGCCGCCCAGATACGCGGACACGGCCGAGGTGCTGAAGACGGCACCGGGTACGCCGTGCCCATCGAACAGCGCGACCAGCACCAGCATGAGCCGGACCGACGCGCCGGGCAGCAGCGATTCGGCTTGCCCGAGAGAAAGCGTCCAGGTCACGGCCGCCGCGGAAGGTACCTCACCCGCCGCCACGCCGATCTGCTGCCGTCTGCGGGCGAAGTAGTCCCGGTAGTCCCGGCAGGCCAGGGTGGAGTTCGCGACGACCGAGGCGGCCTGGGCGAGGGCCAGCGGCTCACGGCCGAGCGCCTCGATCAGGTCGATGGCGCCGTGCCGCTGGACGGGGTTCACGCTGAGCCGCTCGGTCAGGCAGTTGAGGGCCTCGCGGATACTGAAGAAACCTACGGGTATGACCTGAATCCCGCGCCGGCCCGAGGTCAGCGAGGCCTGCATGCTGGTAACCAGCACCCGCCCCGATGGCCCCTCCGGCCAGAGCCCGTCGAGGTCCGTCTGGTCCTGCAAGTCGTCCAGGACGATCATCCACCGCTGGTCGGTGGTGGCAAGCCAGCTGACCAGGCGGGCCGCGACCGACTCGGCGGTCCCGGTGGGCGCGATGCCGAAGGCGGCCGCGGAGGCTTCGACGTAGGCGGAGAGCACCGACTCCCGGCTGGTGGCCGAGATCCAGATCAGCGCGTCGATAGCGGTTGACCGCCACAGCGACTCCGCGACGATGACCGCGATCTGAGTCTTGCCGCAGGCACCGAGCCAGTTGGAGGGTCCCTCGGCGAAGGCCGAACCTGGCACGAGCGCCAGGGTGGCACCGGAAACGAGCGCCTCCAGGATGCCGCGAGCGGTGTCGGGCCGGTCGGTGTATCCCTCGGCCAGCGGGGGTACCTCGCCCACGCGGAATCGCTGAGCTCCGTGCTCAGCCGACATGCCGCCCTTGGGCATCACCGCCCGCTACCCCCAACAATTCATCCTGTGCCGAAGGCCTCATCGGGTAACTCCGTTACTACACCGAGAGGCTCGGACACGGGGAACTTTGTCCGTATCGGGATCTTCGTTAACAACCCATTATGCACGTGCATGGCCGTTTCCATACTCCACTAACTGAGGTCTCTTCCGGGCGCTACGCGGCCGAGTAGCAGCGCTACTGAGGGTAGGGGCGCGCGTTGCTCAAGTTGCGCAACGAGAGTTACGGGTAATTGAGGATCACTGCGGATCGGCCACGGACGCCAATAGGGCCGAACGGGCCCGCGCCACAGCCGCCAGCATCGCGCCGCGCAGCACCGGCTCGCCCGGAACACCGGTCGGCACCACGCGCGGACGGGACGGCCAGATGCTCGCCACCGCCGCGGCGACCCGGTCCGCCAGGACGGTGCCGCCGGCCCGGCCCACCTCGCCGCCCAGCACGACGAGGCCAGGGTCAAGCACGACGCAGACGGACGCGACCCCGACCGCGACCCGGTGCGCGAGCTCGCCGAGGAAGGCCTCGGCCCGGTCGCTGCTCCCGTCGTCGTGGCTGGCGTCCCGGTGGCTGGCGTCCCGGTGGCTGGCGTCCCGGTGGCTGGCGTCGCTGTGGTCCGCGGCGGACACGGCGGCGCGGACCGCCTCGGCCGGCGTCGGTGCGGTGAACCCGTGCCGGGCCGCGAGCTCGCGCACCA
>DAIOWL010000328.1:2923-7311 GCA_036758545.1 Streptosporangiaceae bacterium
GCCTCGGCCGGCGTCGGTGCGGTGAACCCGTGCCGGGCCGCGAGCTCGCGCACCACGTTGCCGCCCGCCAGGGACTGGAAGCCGCCGCTGGCCGGGTGCCTGAGGTCGGTGTGCAGCGGGGCACCGTGGACCGGCAGGTAGCCGATTTCGCCCGCCGCCCCGGCGGTGCCCCGGTGCAGCCGCCCGCCCAGGATGGTGGCCAGGCCGAGGCCGACGCCCAGCCAGACCAGGACGAAATCGTCGGCGCTTGCGGCGGCACCGTCGGCCCGTTCGGCCATCGCGGCCAGGTTCACGTCGTTCTCGATCACCACCGGCTTGTGCCAGGCGTCCGTGAGCGCGTCGAGCGCGCCCTCGTGCCAGGCAGGCAGGTTCACCGCCAGCCTGGGGTCGCCGGTGCGCGGGTCGACCACGCCGGGACTGCCGATCACCAGCGCGCTGAGCCGGGTGACCTCGATCCCGGCGCTGGCGCAGGCCTGCTCGATGGTGCCGCGGACCAGCTCGACCGGGTCGTCGGTCCCGTTCGGGTTGCCGCTCACCTCGGCCACCCGGCGGCCGGTGACGTCCGCCACCGCGGCGCTGACCAGGTCGAAGTCGACGGACAGGCCGGCCACGTACGCGCTGGACGGGACGACGGAATACAGCGCGGCGTTGGGGCCGCGTCCCCCGGCCTGCTCCCCCGCGATCGCCACCAGGCCACGCTCCTCCAGCCGGGCCAGCATCTGCGACACGGTGACCTTGGACACGCCGGTGTACTCGCTGATCTGGGCCCGGGTGAGCATCTCGCCGCCGAGCAGGAGGTCGAGCGCGGCCCGGTCGTTCAGCACACGCAGCAGGCTCGGCGTACCTGGCCGGCCCTGTGGCGCGGGCCGAGCCTGTGTTCCCCCCTGGTAAGACTGCATCGCGCTGCCTTCCTGTGATCCGTTGGCCCAGTGTGCCGCACCCTGCCCGGCCTCCGCATTCGGGGCGTCGGTCAGGCTGCCGCAGCGAAGACTTGATCTCTATACGGCAACGGAGACTATCTTATAGGAAAGTTTCCTGATAGTTTCTCCTTCGATGGCTCCTGCCACACTCGGAAACCCGAGGTCACCTCCCTAAACCACCCGGTCCACCGGAAGGAGAGCCAGCAGTGAGACTCAGGAAAACACCGGCCGCGATCGCCGCATCAGTCGCGGCCGCGGCCCTCGCGATCGCGGGCTGCAGCTCAAGCGGCTCGTCATCGGCCGGGTCCACGTCCTCATCGGCTGCGCCCGCGCAGCTCACGGTGTGGCGGATGGGCTCCTCCACGCCCGCGCAGGTCACCTGGATGAACAGCGTGATCAGCCAGTTCCACAAGCAGTACCCGGCCTACGCCAAGACCACGGTCAAAACCGTGTTCATCCCCTGGACGAACCGCACCCAGGACTGGACCAACGCGCTCTCCAGCGGCAAGAACGCCCCCGACATCACCGAGCTCGGCAACACCGACACGCCCACCCAGGCGTCGCTCGGCATGCTCGCCAACATCACGACCAACGTGAACTCCTGGTCCAACAAGCCCAACGTGGTCTCCGGCATGCTCGCCAACGACACGCAGAGCGGGACGATCTACGCGGTCCCGTGGTTCGGCGGCGTGCGCGGCATCTGGTATCGCACCGACCAGTTCAAGGCCGCGGGCATCAGCACCCCGCCGGCCAGCTGGTCCGAGCTCGTCACGGACGCGAAGAAGCTGATGGCCAAGTACCCCGGCACCTACGGACTGGGCGCGCCGACCTACGACACGCCGGCCGTGGCCAGCTTCATCTGGGGCGCGGGCGGCCAGATCGCCGTCGAGCAGAACGGCAAGTGGGTCGCGCAGCTGACCTCCCCGCAGTCCGAGGCCGGCATCAAGTTCTACACCGACCTCTACATGGCCAACCACCTCTCCCCGGCCAAGTACATCGGCCAGACCGAGCTGGGCAACCCGGGCGCCACCTCGGGCGGCGCGAACGAGGACTTCGCCCTGGGCAAGCTCGACATGTACATCGACGGAGCGTGGGCCTCGGGCACCTTCCCGGCCAACGCCCAGGGTAAGTCGCAATGGGCCTCGTTCCCGATCCCGAGCCAGAGCGGCCCGAACCCGGCACCGGCCTTCGCCGGCGGCTCGGACCTCGCGGTCTGGTCCGGCAGCAAGTACAAGACGGCGGCCTGGAACCTGGTCCAGGTGATGGACTCGGTGCCGAACTCGACGTCCTTCGCCAACTCCCAGGGCTTCTTCCCGCCGTACACCTCGCAGCTCACCGGCGGCTCGTATTCCAGCAGCCAGCTGCTCTCCGGCTTCGCCAAGGCGGCGACCAACACCCAGATCTCCCCGATGAACGCCAAGAACTGGGCCACCGCGGACGCGACCGACCTGGTCATTCCCACGATGATGAAGCAGCTGATGAAGGGGGCCAACTTCGACTCGACGGTCGCGGCGGCCAACACGAAGCTGCAGGACGTCCTCAACAACGGCAGCCAGGGTTAGCCGGTTAATCTCCGCATGGTGAGAACCGTTTCCGGCCAGCCGGGGAGGATCCCGGGGGCAGAAGACCCCGGCTCCCCGGCTGGCCCGGCCGGCCGCCGCAGTCCCGGTCTCCGGGATGTACCCAGTGCGCGACAGCGCACTGCGGCGTTTATCCGGCGCCGCGGCCTGACGCCGTACGCGCTGCTGCTGCCGTCCGCGATCGCCATCGGCCTGCTGCTGTGCTGGCCGACCATCCAGATCGCGGAGCTCTCCCTGCAGAATTACGGGCTGCCGCAGGTCACCGGGGTAGCGCCGACCCAGTGGGTGGGCGGGGCCAACTTCAGCGCCATCCTGGCGGACCCGGAGTTCTGGCTGTCGCTGCGGATCAGCCTGATCTTCGCCGCCGTGGTGGTGCCGCTGACCCTGCTGACCGGCACCCTGGTCGGGCTGCTGCTGAACCGCCTCGGCCCGAAGATGGCCGCGTTCGTATCGAGCGCGGCCATGCTGGCCTGGGCCACGCCCGCGGTGTCCGCGAGCGTTATCTTCATCTGGCTCGCCGACCCCGACGGCGGCGTCGTGGACTGGGCCCTGGCCAAGATGCCGTCCTGGCTCGGCGGCGGTGCGCACTGGGCCGGCTTCAGCTGGACGAACGCGCCGCTGCCCGCCTACACCCTGCTGACCCTGCTCGTGGTCTGGCAGGGCTTCCCCTTCGTCGCCGTCTCCGTGCTCGCCGGGCTGAAGACCATACCGGCCGAGCTGCACGAATCCGCCCGGGTAGACGGCGGAGGGGCGTGGCGGATCTTCTGGCGGGTCACCTACCCGCTGCTCAAGCCGATCTTCCTGGTCCTGCTGCTGCTGTCGATCATCTGGGACTTCGGCGTGTTCACCCAGGCCTACCTGGTCACCGGCGAGCTCGGTAACCGGGACGAGTACAACCTGGGCATCTACGTGTACGACCGGGCGTTCACGATGCCGCCGAGCTACGGGATAGGGTCCGCGCTGGCCCTCATCCTCACGGTCATCCTGCTGATCATCACCATTGGCTACGTCCGGGCCTCGGTCCGGCAGGGGGCGATCCAATGAGGCTCAGATCGCGCGCGGCCCGCCGGGCCGGGCTGAACGTGCTCGGCGTGCTGGTGGCGCTGGTGACGCTGTTCCCGATCCTGTGGATGGCGTCGACGGCGTTCAAGCCGGCCCGCGAGATCTACTCGCTGACGCCGCATCTGCTGCCCGCCCACCCGACGCTCGGGAACTTCCGCTCGGTCATTGACGGCAAGGTGATCGGGCTGCCGTACTGGAACTTCCTGAAGAACAGCCTGTTCGTCACCCTCTCCTCGGTGATCGCGTCGATGCTGATATCGCTGCTGGCGGCGATCGCGGTGGCCAGGTTCAGGTTCAGGCTCCGCACCTCTTACCTGATCATGCTGCTGATCGTGCAGATGCTGCCGCAGCAGGCGATGGTGATCGCGCTGTTCCTCGACTTCCGCTCGATCGGGCTGCTGGACAACCTGGCCGGGCTGATCCTCGTCTACACGGCGTTCTCGATCCCGGTGACGATCTGGATGCTGCGCAGCTTCGTGGCGGCCGTGCCGCGCGAGATGGAGGAGGCGGCGGCCATCGACGGCGCCGGGCCGATGCGGATCTTCTGGCGGATCATGCTCCCGCTGGTGGCCCCCGGCCTGGTAGCGACCAGCGTGTTCGCGTTCATCTTCGCCTGGAACGAGTTCATCTTCGCGCTGACGTTCCTCGGCACCGATACCGCCAAGTACACGCTGCCCATCTACGTGACGTACTTCTACGGCCGCGGCACGGTGGACTGGGGGTCGATCATGGCCTCCTCCACCTTGTTCACGCTCCCGGTACTCGTCTTCTTCCTCATCGTCCAGCGCCGCATGACCAACGGCCTGATGGCCGGGGCGGTGAAGGG
>DAIOWL010000329.1:0-7286 GCA_036758545.1 Streptosporangiaceae bacterium
TCCCTTTGGCCACTCGGGCAACCTGCCGTATGCCGCAGCGCTGGCGGCATCGCAAGGATAGCCGAAGACGCGACCGCGCGGTAAGCGGGATACGGTTAAGCGGCTGACCACAGGACATGGCGCGTTCGGCATGACGGTCTGCGCTTGTCGCGTCTAGCCTTGGAGCCGTGGCATCACAAGAATCTTCCTTTGACATCGTGTCCAAGCTCGACCGCCAGGAAGTTGACAACGCGCTCAATCAGGCGGCCAAGGAGATAGGCACCCGGTTCGACTTCCGCGGCGTCGGCGCCTCGATCACCTGGTCCGGCGAGCATGCCGTCGACATCCGCGCCAATAGCGAGGAACGCGCCAAGGCGGTCCTGGACGTCTTCAAGGACAAGCTGGTCAAGCGCGGCGTCTCGCTCAAGACCCTGGACACAGGCGATCCGAAGCTTTCCGGCAAGGAGTACCGGATGGGCGTGGCCCTCAAGGAGGGCATCACCCAGGACAACGCCAAGAAGATCTCCAAGATCATCAGGGACGAGGGGCCGAAGGGAGTCCGGGCCCAGGTCCAGGGCGAGGAACTCCGCGTCTCGGCCAAGAAAAAGGACGATCTGCAGGCGGTCATCGCGCTCCTGAAGGGCAAGGAGTTCGACTTCGCCCTGCAGTTCGTCAACTATAGGTGATCACATAGGCCGGGTCCGTAGCCGCCGTCGTGCGGTGAGCCTGGCGTGCGCGCACGGGCAGGGCGGCCCGAACGTACTGAGACCCCGGATTCACTGCGTCAGAACGCCGTGGATTCGGGGTTCATGGCGTTGCGGTCCGGCGTGGGGCCTGGATGCGGCGTTCGGGGTGAAGGGCCCCCGGCCCTCATCTATCGGGGGCAAGGGCCCCTTCACCCCACATGCCGGCAGGCGAGCGAGCGCGGGGGGCGGGCGGGCGGCGGCGAGGGCCGCGCTCGGGCGGCCAGGGCCGGCCAGGGGCAGCGGGGATCGGGGATCGGGGGTTAGCGGCGGTAGCCGGCTAGGGCTTCTAGGCGGCGGATGCGCTCGGCCGCGGGCGGGTGGGTGCGGAAGAGGCGGGCGAGGCCCTCGGGGCGGAACGGGCTGGCGATCATCAGGTGGCCAACCGAGATACGCCGTCCGTCGGGCGCGAGCGCCAGTTCCGCCGTGCCGGCGTCGATCTTGCGCAGGGCGCCGGCCAGGGCCACCGGGTCGCCGGACAGCAGCGCCCCGGCCGCGTCCGCCCGGTACTCGCGCTCCTGGCTCACCGCCAGCCGGACGATGACGGCGGCGACCGGCCCGAACAGCAGCAGCAGCGCCTGCTCCAATGCATCGGGTCGGGGCAGCCGGGCCAGCCGGCCGAGGCCGGCCGGGAACGTGATGGCGGTGGCCAGGCCCGCGGCCATCGAGGAGCCCAGCAGGTCATGGCCGGACACGTGGGCGATCTCGTGCCCGAGCACGCCGCGCAGCTCGGCCTCGTCCAGCACGCGGAGCAGGCCCTCGGTGCAGCAGATCGCGGCGGAGCGCGGGCCGCGGCCGACGGCGAAGGAGTTCGGCTGCTCGGCCGGCGACAGGTACAGCCGCGGCACCGGCAGCCGCCCGTCCTTGCTCAGCTCCCGCACCAGCCGGTAGAGCTCGGGATGCTCCACCTCGCTGACCGGGCGGGCCAGCATGGCGGATAGGGCCATCCGGTCGCAGCAGGCGATGACGGCGACGACGAGCACCGCCGCGAGCACGATCGCGACGACGGCGCCGCCCCCGCCGGCCGCAGCCACCCCGAGCAGGGCGCAGCCCGCCACCAGCAGCGCCACGGATGTCACCGGCCCAGCGGCGGCGCCAGCCAGTTCGGCTGCCCGCAGCGCATAACCGCGCACAGCCATCCACCTCCTGATGCCACGCCCGGGTCCCGGTAGTGGCATGATGACAAGATTCCCGCGGGCGTGGGACACACGTCCCTGGCCGGCGGGACCAGGGGACGGGCATGCTACGCGGAACAGCGGAGTACACGCTCGCTCCTGGCGGCGGAGTCCTTACCGGAATCTGTCACAAACTACATCGGGTGACGCAGGAGTCATGCGGACCGGGAATATCAAGGGAAGCATCGACGCTCCTGAGTCTGATTCAGCGTAATATTTGTACCGTCCTAACTCATGCCCGCGCCCGTGGGGTGGTGCCAGGAGAGCGCCCGGCCGCGGCGTGCGGAGGAGGTCTTCCAACTGTGACCAAGAAGGTCCAGCAGCTCGATCACGTCATCATCAGGTTCGCTGGCGACTCTGGTGACGGCATGCAGCTCGCGGGAGACAGGTTCACCCAGGAGACCGCGGTCTTCGGCAACGACCTGTCCACCATGCCGAACTTCCCGGCCGAGATCCGTGCCCCGGCGGGCACGCTCGCCGGCGTCTCGAGCTTCCAGCTGCATTTCGCTGACCACGACATCCTCACGCCGGGCGACGCGCCGGACGTCCTGATCGCGATGAATCCCGCCGCGCTGAAGGCCAACATCAAGGACCTGCCCCGGGGCGGCGACCTGATCGTCAACACCGACGAGTTCACCAAGCGGAACCTGACCAAGGTCGGCTACCAGGGCAGCCCGCTCGAGGACGACTCGCTCGAGCAGTACAACCTGCACGTGGTGCCGATCACCTCGATGACCGTCAAGGCGCTGGAAGACTTCGACATCACCAGGAAGGACGCGGAGCGGGCGAAGAACATGTTCGCGCTCGGCCTGCTCTCCTGGCTCTACGACCGGCCCGCGGACGGCACCCTGTCCTTCCTCAAGGCCAAGTTCGCCAGCAAGCCGGAGATCATGGCGGCGAACGTGGCCGCGTTCCAGGCCGGCTGGAACTACGGCGAGACCACCGAGGCCTTCTCGGTCCGGTACGAGGTCAAGCCGGCCCCGCTCACGGCGGGCACCTACCGGAACATCAGCGGCAACACCGCGCTGGCCTACGGCCTGGTGGCCGCGTCCCAGCTGGCCGGGCTGCCGCTGTTCCTCGGCTCCTACCCGATCACCCCGGCCTCGGACATCCTGCACGAGCTGGCTCGGCACAAGCGGTTCGGCGTGCGCACGTTCCAGGCCGAGGACGAGATCGCGGCCGTCGGCGCGGCGCTGGGCGCCTCGTTCGGCGGCTCGCTGGCCGTGACGGCCACGTCCGGACCCGGCATGCTGCTCAAGGCCGAGACCATCGGCCTGGCCGTATCGGTCGAGCTGCCGCTGATCATCTGCGACATCCAGCGGGCCGGCCCGTCCACCGGCATGCCGACCAAGACCGAGCAGGCCGACCTGCTGCAGGCGATGTTCGGCCGGAACGGGGAGTCGCCCGTCCCGATCGTCGCCCCCGCCAGCCCGGCGGACTGCTTCAACGCGGCGATCGAGGCGGCCAGGATCGCGGTCAAGTACCGGACCCCGGTGTTCCTGCTCTCCGACGGCTACCTCGCCAACGGCTCCGAGCCGTGGCGCATCCCGGACACCGCCGGCCTGCCCGACCTCAGCCAGGAGTTCGCCTTCGCGCAGCCGACCGACCTGGGCGAGAACGGGTTCGAGCCGTTCCGGCGGGACCCGGTGACGCTGGCCCGGCCGTGGGCCATCCCGGGCACCCCGGGCCTGGAGCACCGGATCGGCGGCATCGAGAAGGCCGACGTCACCGGGGACATCTCCTACGACCCGGACAACCACGACCGGATGGTCCGGCTGCGCCAGGCCAAGATCGACGGGATCGCGGCCGACGTGCCGCCGGTCGAGGTGGACGACCCGGACGGCAACGCCCGCGTGCTCGTGCTCGGCTGGGGATCGACGTTCGGCTCGATCGGCGCCGCGGTGCGGCGGGCCAGGAACGCCGGGCACAGCGTCGCCCAGGCGCACCTGCGGCACCTCAACCCGTTCCCGCCGAACCTGGGGGACGTGCTCCGCCACTACGACAAGGTGCTGCTGCCCGAGATCAACCTCGGCCAGCTCGCGCTGCTGCTGCGCGGCCGGTTCCTGGTCGACGTGATCTCCTACAACCAGGTCCGCGGCCTGCCCTTCCGGGCGGCCGAGCTGGCTGGTGTCATCGAGGATGTGATCGAGCATGCCTGAGGCGAACGGCAACGGCCATCAGGGCGAGGGGCACAGGCTTCGCTCGCTGACGCTGGTCCCGCGAGCCGCCGCCCGTTCGGCTACTAAAGATTTCAAGTCGGACCAGGAAGTGCGCTGGTGCCCCGGCTGCGGTGACTACGCCATCCTGGCCGCCTTCCAGGCGTTCCTGCCCGAGCTCGAGGTGCCGCGGGAGAACATCGTGGTCATCTCCGGGATCGGCTGCTCCTCACGGCTGCCCTACTACGTGAACAGCTACGGGATGCACTCCATCCACGGCCGGGCGCCCGCGATCGCCACCGGGCTCGCGGCCTCCCGCCCCGACCTGTCGGTCTGGGTCATCACCGGTGACGGCGACGCCCTGTCCATCGGCGGCAACCACCTGATCCACGCGCTGCGGCGCAACGTCAACATCAAGATCCTGCTGTTCAACAACAGGATCTACGGGCTGACCAAGGGCCAGTACTCGCCCACCTCGGAGCGGGGCAAGGTGACCAAGTCGACCCCGTTCGGCTCGCTGGACCACCCGTTCAACCCGGCGTCGCTGGCGCTCGGCGCCGACGCCAGCTTCGTAGCCAGGACGATCGACTCCGACCGCAGGCACCTGACCTCGGTGCTGCGGGCCGCGGCCGACCACCAGGGCGCCGCGTTCATCGAGATCTACCAGAACTGCCCCATCTTCAACGACGACGCGTTCGCCCCGCTCAAGGAGACCAGCGCGACGGACCAGCGGCTGATCAAGCTCGAGCACGGGGAGCCGGTCCGGTTCGCGGGCGGGACCCGCGGGCTGCGCTTCGGCCCGCACGGCGATCTGGAGGCGGTCGAGGTGACCGCGGCGGATGAGGACACGCTGATCACGCACGACGCGCACCGCGCCGACCCGTCCTACGCGTTCGCGCTGTCGCGGCTGGACACGTCGGACTTCCGGCACACCCCGGTCGGGGTCTTCCGGCAGGTGGAGCAGGCCAGCTACGACCAGCTGATGGCGGAGCAGATCGACGCGGCGCGGAGCCGGGGCGGTCCCGGTGACCTCGCCGCGCTGCTGGCCGGCAACGACACCTGGGAAGTCAGCTGACGCCCAGCCGCTGACGGACGATCTGCCGGCCCAGCTCGAGCACGGCCGGATCGTCGTGCTCGGCGAAGTTGGTGTCGGTGGCCAGCATGATGCCGTTCAGCTCGAAGGCCAGCCGGCCCGGGTCCTCGTCGGACGGTAGCTCGCGCTGGGCCAGCGCGGTGACCGCGAAACCGTGAATCACCTCGCCGAACCGGGCCTGGAGCGAGGCGATCAGGTCCCTGACCGGGCCCGGGCGGCCGTCCATCGCCAAGGCCGCGCTGGCCATGAAGCAGCCGTCCGGGACGGCGTGCCGCTCCAGGTGGGCGATGAACGCCTCACAGACCGCGGCCAGCTGACCCAGGCCCGCGGGAGCGGCCAGGGCCGGCTGCACGACCTCCTCGTCGAAGATCCGGGCCGCCTCGGTCACGGTGGCCAGCTGAAGCTCCTGTCGGGAACCCGACGGCACGCGCCTGCCGAGCTCGCTCCGGCCGAGGGCCGCGGCGAGGGTACTGGCGGAGAGCCCGTCCGGTCCGTCCTCGGTGGCCAGCGACGCGGCGGCGCGCAGGATCGCTTCGCGGCTCCGCTCGTACGGCCATGCTTCGCTCATCGCCCTGGCAACCTAGCACGAGCCGTCGCCGGCCTGACCGCGCCGTCACAGGGACGGCCGCCCGTAATGGCACAAGCTGGGCGGATGACCGACACTGGAGGCATGGAACTGCTGGAGCGGGAGCCGTCGCTGGCCCTGCTGGCCGACTGCGCGGCCGAGGCCCGGCGGGGCGACGGGCGCCTGGTCGTCCTGGGCGGGGAGGCTGGCGTCGGCAAGACCGCCTTGCTCGAACGGTTCCAGCGGGAGCTGCGTGATGCGCGCTGGTCCTGGGGCGCGTGCGACGGCCTGTTCACCCCGCGCCCGCTCGGGCCGCTGTACGACCTCGCCGACCAGCTGGGCGGCGACCTGCTGGACCTGTGCGCCCGCGGGGCCAGCCGGGACGACCTCTTCCGCGCCCTGCTGCGCCACGTCAGCGGGCCGGGGCCGGTGAACGTGGTGGTGGTGGAGGACATCCACTGGGCCGACGAGGCGACCATAGACCTGCTCCGCTTCGCTGGCCGGCGGCTCCGCGACGCGCGGGTCCTGCTGGTCGTCACCTTCCGCGACGACGACCTGGCCACGGACGATCAGCTGCGGGTCGCGCTGGGCGAGCTAGCCAGGCACCGAACGACCCGGCGGATCGCCCTGGCACCGCTGTCCGCGGACGCGGTGCGGGCGCTGGCCGATGGCAGCAGCCTGGAGGCCGCCGCACTGTACCAGCTGACCGGCGGAAACCCGTTCTACGTGACCGAGGTCCTGCAGGCCGGCATGGCGGAGGTGCCGCCCTCGGCCCGGGACGCTGTGCTAGCTCGGGCGGCCGGCCTGGGCGCCGACGCCAGGCAGCTGCTCGAGGTCGCCGCGCTGACCGGTGCCCGGGTCGAGGCGGGGCTGCTCGAGGCGACGGCCGGCTGCCCCCCGGCGGCCGTCGACGAGCTGCTGGCGTGCGGGCTGCTCGCCGCCGACGGCGGACGGCTGCGGTTCCGGCACGAGATCGCCCGGCTGACGGTGGAGCAGGCCATCCCGGCGCGCCGCCGCGCCGCGATCCACGGCCAGATCCTCGCCGCCCTGCGCTCGTCCGGGTCACAGGACGAGGCGCAGATGGCCTTTCACGCCGAGGAAGCGGACGACGTCGCGGCGGTGCTGCGGTACGCGCCCGCCGCGGCGCGCCGGGCGGCTGCGCTGGCGTCGCACCGGGAGGCCGTCGCGCAGTTCGAGCGGGCGCTGCGGTTCGCGTCCGGCACATCAGGGTTCAAGGCCGTCACGGTCGCGGGCCTGTACGACGAGCTGGCCGCCGAGCTGATGCTGCTCGACCGGCCGGCGGAAGCCGCCGAGGCCTGCAAGCACGCGCTGGAACTGTGGCGCGCGTCCGGCGACCGGCTGCGCGAAGGCGATACCACCCGCCTGCTCTCCTGCGCGCTGTGGCACCTGTGCCGCGGCGAGGAATCCCATGCCACTGCCGCGGCCGCGGTAGCCCTGCTGCAACCGCTGGGGCCAGGGGCCGAACTGGCCCACGCGTACGCCGAACTCGCCGCCCGGTCGATGGTGCTCGGCCGGCACGAGGCGGCGATCGAGGACGCGCAGCGGGCCCGGTCC
>DAIOWL010000330.1:0-3348 GCA_036758545.1 Streptosporangiaceae bacterium
CGACCGTCACGCTGTCCGGGTCCGTCCTGACCCTGTTCCGCAAGACGGTGAAGGGCAGCCTGTTCGGCGACTGCAACCCGACCACCGACATCCCCAAGATCCTCGGCCTGTACCAGGCCGGCGACCTCAAGCTCGACGAGATCATCACCCGGACCTACACGCTGGAAGAGGTCAACGAGGGCTACGACGACCTCCTGGCCGGCAAGAACGTCCGCGGCGTCATGGTCCACGAGCACTGACCGGACCCGGATGACGAAACAGGTCGTAGGGCGCCAGCGCGAGCTCGAGCTGGTGCGAGCCGCGCTGGCGTCTGGCGCCCACATCCTGCTCGAGGGCCCGCCGGGCACCGGCAAGTCCACCCTGCTGCGGCAGGTCGCGGCGGCCCGGCACGCCGAGTTCGTGCTGGTCGAGGGCAGCGCCGAGCTGACCCCGGCCCGCCTGGTCGGGTCCTTCGACCCGGCGCTGGTGCTCGAGCAGGGCTACCGGCCGGAGAACTTCTCCGACGGGCCGCTGGTCCGGGCCATGCGCGACGGCGGCCTGCTGTACGTCGAGGAGCTCAACCGGGTCCCGGAAGAGACCATCAACGTCCTGCTCACCGTCATGTCCGAGGGCGAGATCAACGTGCCGCGGCTCGGCCGCGTCGGTGCCGACGAGAGCTTCCGGCTGGTGGCGGCCATGAACCCGTACGACTCGGTGGGCACCTCCCGGCTGTCGATGGCGCTGTACGACCGGACCTGCCGGATCGCCGTCGGCTACCAGGACGCCGAGCATGAGCGCCAGATCGTGCAGCTTTCGGCCGCGCGCGCCAAGCCCGCCCTGATCGCCGAGGCAGTCGAGCTGACCCGGGCCACCCGCGAGCATCCCGACCTGCGCTCCGGCGCCTCGGTGCGGGGCGCTATCGACTACGCCCGGCTGGTGCCCGAACTCACCGAGGTCCGTGCCGTGCCGGTCAGCGACTGGCAGGCCGGGCTGGACGCGGCGCTGACCACGCTGTCCGGGCGCGTCCGGCGGCACGAGTCCTGCCAGCGGTCGGCCGATCAGGTTATCGAGGAGATCTTCCGGCGCGTGCGGGCCACAGCCGCCGCGGAAGGAGGCGAGCCTGGCCCGGGGGAATGACCAGCCCGCCGGCCGCTCCCGGGGCCGGCGGGCGGCCACCGCGGCCTAAATCCAAGACGGGCCGGCCCGACGGGGGTACCACCGGGCGGCGCGAGCTGGCCCGCCACGCCCGCTTCGCCGAGATCAGCCCCGAGGTGGGCGTCCTGGACGAGCGGGCGATGAGCCAGGCCCTGGCCGACGACCCGGCCGCGTTCGAGCTGCTGGCCGCCATGACCACCGCGACCGACGAGAACCTGCGCGCCACCGCGATCCGGCTCAGCGCCAGCATCGTGCTGGAGCGAGCCCGGGCCGGCCGGCCTTCGATGCGCGGGATCTCGCGGCTGCGGCCGGTCCGCGGGGCGGCCGACGGCGACCTGGACATCGACGCCTCGATCGAGGGCGTGTCCGCCGCCCGCAGCGAGGCCAGGCCGGTGGCAGTCGAGGACCTGACCACCGTGCAGTGGGCGAAGGCGCCCACGGCGTTCGCGGTCGTGGTCGACCGGTCGGGCTCGATGAGCGGGCCGCGGCTGGCCGCGGCGGCGACGGTCGCCGCCGCCTGTGCGCTGCGCGCCCCGCAGGAGCACGCCGTGCTGTCCTTCGCCGGCACGGTAGAGGTGATCCGCCCGCTGATCAGCGACATCACGCCGGCGGCGGTGGCCGGGAGGCTGCTCCGGATGCGGGGGCACGGCGTAACCAGGCTGGCCACCGCGCTCAAGGCGGCGGGCGAGCAGCTAGCGCTGGCCCGGGCCCCCCGCCGGGTGGTTATCCTGCTGTCCGACTGCCGCAGCACCGACGAGGACGACACGCTGCCCGCCGCCCGCGCCCTGCCGGAACTGGTCATCCTGGCCCCGGACGGCGACTACGAGCAGGCCGCGCATCTGGCCGGGCTGGCCGGCGCCCGGTGGGCCGCGATCGAGCACCCGCTGGACGCCGCGGCCGCCCTGGACCACCTGCTGGAGACCCGGGCCACCGCCTGAGTCGTCAGCGCCTGACCCGGTACCGCAGATGCGTCACGTCCCGGCCCTCCAGCCGCCGTACCGGCTCAAGCTCGATGTGATCGGGGCCGAGCGAGGCGAACAGCGGCCGCCCCTGGCCGAGCAGGACCGGCACGAGATGGATCTCCATCTCGTCGAGCAGCCCGGCCCGCAGCAGCGCCTGCGCCGCGCCGGCCCCGTGCACCATCACGGCGCGGTCGCCCGCCGCGGCCCGTGCCTGCCCGGCGCATTCGCCGACGTCGGTGACGAACCGCGCGCTGCCCGGCGGGACATCTCCGTCGTCGACGTGATGGGTCAGGACGAAGATCGGCACGCCGTCATGGTGATCACCGTGCCAGCGCCCGGCCAGCTCGAAGG
This sequence comes from Streptosporangiaceae bacterium, assembly GCA_036758545.1. Taxonomy (GTDB): domain Bacteria; phylum Actinomycetota; class Actinomycetes; order Streptosporangiales; family Streptosporangiaceae; genus Palsa-504. The sequence goes on from DAIOWL010000330.1 coordinate 2,448, forward strand.
TGCGTCGGCCGGAGATCAGGGCACCTGTCGCCATGGCCTCGCGGAACACCTGCCCGTTCGGGCCATCGGACATCCGGTCGTCCATCCAGTTGAACAGGCGCCCGCCGTCGCGGCCGAGCTCCTGCCCCGGGCGATCGTCCGGCCCGGTGATGAAGCCGTCGAGAGACATCGACATGTACAGACGGATCGGCGGATTCATAGTCACTGCTCCTATCTCGCGATCGTTATCGTCCATGCAGACGTGCCGGGCCGGAAAACTAACCGGTCCCTAGGTACTGTGTTCTTCCGGTGGAAGACTTCGACGACCTGGTCCGCCGGTACCGGCGCGAACTGCACGTGCACTGCTACCGGATGCTCGGGTCCTTCGACGAGGCCGAAGAACACGTGCAGGAGGTCTTCCTGCGGGCCTGGCGCTCCCGGGAATGCTTCCAGGGCCGGTCGAGCCCGCGTACCTGGCTGTACCGGGTCGCCACCAACGCCTGCCTGGACACGCTGCGCCGCGACGCCCGCCGGGCCGTGCCCGCCAGCGCCCGGTCCGGCGCCGGGCCATCGGTCGCCGCGTTGCCATGGGTGCAGCCGTACCCGGATTCGCTGCTGGACGAGATGGCCGCCGGCCAGCCAGGCCCGGAGGCGGTGACGGTGGACCGGGAGACGATCTCGCTCGCCTTCCTGGCGGCGATCCAGCTGCTGCCGCCGCGCCAGCGGGCCGTGCTGATCCTGCGCGACGTGGTCAGCTTCCCCGCTGCCGAGGTCGCCGGGCTGCTCGACATGAGCGTCCCGGCGGTCACCAGCGCACTCCAGCGTGCCCGCACGACGCTGCGCGATCAGTGGCCGGACGGGCGGCTGGACTGGGCACCGGCCGCCGAACCCGATTCCGGGCAGCGCCGCCTGCTTCAGCGGT
>DAIOWL010000330.1:3448-7276 GCA_036758545.1 Streptosporangiaceae bacterium
GGCCAACGGACAGCCGGGCACCGCCGGGTACCTCCGCCGTCCCGGCGAGACCGTGTTCCTCCCGTTCGTGCTCGGCGTGCTGCGCTTCGAAGACGGCCGCCTTGCCGACATCGCCGCCTTCGAGCAGCCATCGATGTTCACCGCGTTCGGCCTGCCGGCCAGCCTGTGACCGTCGGCGCCTACCCGTGCGGTATCGAATGGTCCCAGTCGGCCAGCAGCGTCCGCAGCGCCGCGACGAGCGCGACGGGCTGGTCGAGCATGATGTGGTGACCCGCGACCGGGATCTCGATGACAGGCGCGACCCGGCCGAGCCGGTCGTACAGGACCTCGCCCTGCTGCGGGGTGACCAGGCCGTGTTCGGCCCTGAACAGCGCGACCCGGCAGTCGAGCCTGGTCAGCAGCTCGGGGGTGAGGTGGTCGCGGGCAAAGACGTTAGGGTCGAACTTCCACGTCCAGCCGCCTTCGGCGGGGCGGATCGAGGTCGCCGCCACGTGGTCCGCGATGTAGGCCAGCGTCGGCTGATCGGGAATCGGGCGGAAGCGGGCCACGGCCGCCTCGGGGGTGGGGTACACGCGCAGCGGGCCGAACGCCCGGTGCTGGCGCGCCGCCCGGTCCTCGGGGGCCATGTCCCTGACCGGAGAGTCGATGGCGACGGCCCCGGCGATCTGTGACCCGGCCAGGGTGGCGAGCCGCAGCGTGACCAGGCCGCCCATGCTGTGCCCGATGACCACGGACGCGGCGGCGGTCCCGGCCTCCGCCACGACCGCGAGCACCTCGCGGGCCCAGGTGTCGAGGCTGTAGCGGTCCCGCCGGTCGCTGTCACCGTGCCCGGACAGGTCCACGGCGACCACGCGCCAGCCGTCGGTCAGCATCGGGGCGATGTGGTCCCACCAGCGGGAATGGGCGGCGCCGCCGTGCACGAGCACGATGCTCCGGCCATCCGGGTCCCCCCAGGCCCGGTAGGCGATCGAAGCCCCGTCGACGGTGGTCGTCCCTTCCCGGACGGCGGCGTCCAGCGCGGCGGAGAACCAGGCCGGTGGAGATGTCATGACGAGAAGCCTAGGGTCGTGTCATGGCATCAGCGCACGAACCCGGCGAGGTCATGAACTCCACCGCCCTCGTCGAGGCGCTGGGCCGCGGCCTGCCCGGCGACCGCCTCGTGACCGACCCGGACGTGCTCGCCGCCATCTCGCACGACGAGGCCGAATGGGCGCCCGCCGCGAAGGCCGTCGCCGGGGTGCGCGCCCGGACCGAGGCCGAGGTGCAGCACGTGGTGCGCACCTGCGCCGAACTCGGCGTCCCGATCGTGCCGCGCGGCGCGGGCACCGGCCTGTCCGGCGGCGCCAACGCGGTCAGCGGCTGCGTCATCCTCGACCTGTCCCGGATGAACCAGGTCCTCGAGATCGACCCGGACAACCTGGTCTGCGTGGTGCAGCCGGGCGCGGTCAACAACGACGTCAAGGCGGCCGTGGCCGAGCACGGCCTGTGGTACCCGCCGGACCCGGCCAGCGCGCCGTGGTCCACGATCGGCGGCAACGTGGCCACCAACGCGGGCGGCCTGTGCTGCCTGAAGTACGGCGTCACCCGCGATTACGTGCTCGGCCTGCGCGCGGTCGTCGGCGGGCCGGTCGCCTACGGCGACGCGGTCCGGCTGGGGCGGCGCACCACCAAGGGCGTCGCCGGGCTCGACCTGGTGGGCCTGTTCGTCGGGTCCGAGGGCACGCTCGGCGTGGTGACTGAGGTGACGCTTCGGCTGCGGCCCGCGCCAGCCGGCACGCCGCGGACTGTCGTCGGGGCCTTCCCCGATCTGGTCTCCTCCGGGCAGGCCGTGGCCCAGATAACCCGGCGCGGGCTGACCCCCGCGGTGCTCGAACTGCTGGACCGCGCCTGCCTGGAGGCGGTGGAGGAGTGGAAGCACCTCGGCATCGACGCGGACGCGGCGGCGCTGCTGCTGGCCCGGGTGGACACCCCAGGAGACTCGGGCGCGGCCGAGGCGTCCGCGATCGCCGCCACGATGACCGCGGCGGGCGCGCTGTGGGCGGAGCAATCCACTGACGACGCGGAGGCCGAGGCGCTGTTCGACGCCAGGCGGCTGGCCTACCCCGCGCTCGAGCGGCTCGGCCCGGTGCTCACCGAGGACGTCTGCGTGCCCCGGTCCCAGGTGCCCGCGATGCTGGAGCAGATCAGCGCGATCGCGGCCCGGCACGGCGTGCGCACCGCCACCGTCGCGCACGCCGGCGACGGGAACCTGCACCCGTGCCTGATCACGCCGCCGGGCGACTCACCTGCCCGGGAGGCCGCCCAGGCGGCGTTCGAGGAGTTCCTCGACGCGGCCATCGCGCTGGGCGGCACCGTGACCGGCGAGCACGGCGTCGGCATCCTGAAACGGGACGGCATGCGCCGCGAGCTCGACCCGGGCTCGCTCGCGCTGCAGGCCGCGGTGCGCCGCGCGCTCGACCCGCGCGAGATCTTCAACCCTGGCAAGGGCTAGCAGCCCCGCGCGGAACCCGCGTCAGTCACCCCTGGCGGCGATCACTGCTTGACGGCCAGGACGTAGCGGAAGACGTTGTCCTGGCGCAGTTCGCCGTCCGGCTTGCGGTCCGCTTCCAGCACGTCGTGCATGACCTGGCGGACCGCGTCCGGCCCGGCGATCTCGATGACCTTCTGCAGCGGCCCGGCCGAGGCGTGCGCCGTCCACGCCTGCTCGTGATCGGCATAGCCGAAGCTGGCCGCCGCCTCACCGCCTCCGGTCACGGTCAGGCCCGCCTTTTCCAGCAGGCTCTCGACCACGCCGGGGTCGCTGACCGCCAGCGGCGCGGGCGTGCCGGGCGGCGGCGGGGCGAGCGAGCGCAGCCGGGCGAACAGCGCCTCGGTCTGGCAGCGGCCCGGGTCGCCCCACACCCCGATCGCGACCTGGCCGCCCGCCCGGCAGACCCTGGCCAGCTGGGCTATTGCCGCCGCCGGGTCGGCGGCGTACTGGATCGCGTTGAACGACGTGACGACGTCGAAGCCGGCGTCGTCGTAGGGCAGCGCCTGGATATCGCCAGTGCGCAGGCTGGCCTCCGGGCTGCGCTCGCGCGCCACCTCGAGTAGCGGCGCGGACGCGTCCAGCCCCGACACGACCGCGCCCCGGTCGGCCGCCAGCCTCAGGGCCAGGCCGGCGCCGCATCCGGCGTCCAGCAGAGCCCGGTCGGCCAGCGGCTCCAGCGCGTCGAGCGTCGCGTCGTACAGCGGACGCATCTGCGATTCCTGAAACTTCGCCCACGTCTGCGGATGCCTGCCCCACAGCTCACCTTGAACTTCTGCCGATCCCATGACTGCCTCCTGATTCTCGCGGCCCGTTACCTGACCTGCGGACAGCGTGCGGGCCGCCGGCCGGCTGCGGCATCCGTAGTAGCCCCGGATCCGGCGGGGACTACTACGGATTTGCGGCAGACTTGACCCTGTGGCCCCAGTGACCAGCGCATCAGCCCTCGCCGAGGCGGGGGTGTCGGGCCGTGAGACCGAGGTCCTCGCCCTGCTCGGCGAGCACCTCAGCCACGCCGAGATCGCGGGCCGGCTGTTCATCTCGGTGCGCACCGTGGAGAGCCACGTCGCCGCGCTGCGGCGCAAGCTGTGCGTCGGCACCCACCGCGCGCTGGTCCGGCTGGCAGCCGGATACGTGGCCGCCGGTCCCGGGACCGGGCTGGCCGCCTCGCCCCGGCTGCCTGCCCCGCTGACCTCGTTCGTCGGGCGAGACGGCGAACGGGCCGCCCTGGCCGCCGCGCTGGATACGTCGCGGCTGGTCTCGGCGGTCGGCCCGGGCGGGATCGGCAAGACCAGGCTGGC
>DAIOWL010000331.1:0-2909 GCA_036758545.1 Streptosporangiaceae bacterium
CAGGCAGCCCGCGCCGAGCAGCACTGCGGCGGCGCGCATGCCCGCCGCCCTGGCCAGCCCGGTCGCTGGGCCGCTCACCGGCGGGCCGCTCACCGGCGGGCCGCTCACCGGCGGGCCGCCATCGGACGCCGGGTGTGCGCGGCCAGCGGCAGGTCGAGCGACTCCTCGCCGTCCCAGTGCACGACCGGGATGCCGAGCTCGCGCAGCGAGAACCTGATCGCGTCCTGCTCCATCCGCCACAGCCGCCGGGCCAGCCGGTCCTCGGTCCGCCGCCTGGCCGGCGGCTCGGTGTTCAGCACGTCGACGACGAGCATGCTGAAGCCGCGCTCGCGCATGTCCCGCAGCGCCTCCACGAACCGCTGGTCGAGCAGCGGGCTGAACACCACCACCAGCGCGCCCGGCGGCAAGGCGGCCCGCGGCAGCCGGGCGAAGCTCGCGCCGTGCGTGTAGCCGGCGTCGCTGGCCAGCATCGAGTCGATGATCCGGTAGACCTGGCGGCGGCCAAGCCCCGGCGCCAGCCAGCCGACCCTGCCCCACTGATAAGTGATCACCCCGACCCGGTCCCGGGCCTCGGTGTAAGCGCGGGCCGCCGCGCCCGCCCCGCGCAGCGCGAGGTCCAGGGCGGACGAACCCGGCTGGCCCACGTCCGAGGTGGAGTCGACGAGCAGCACCACGTCCTGCGAGCGCTCGGCGGCGAACGTGTTCACCTGCAGCCGCCCGCGCCGGGTACTGGCCGCCCAGTTGATGCTTCGCTGCCGGTCACCCGGCACGTACTCGCGCACGCCGAAGAACTCGACGCCCTCGCCGGAGGTCCGGGCCGCGTGCTCGCCGAGCCGGTTCGGCAGCCGCCGCAGCACGACCGTCGTCTGCTGCCGCGCCGGGGCCGGGTAGCAGTCGAGCGCGGGCAGCGTCATGGTCGCGTGCCCTTCGGCGAGCCGCCAGCGATCTCGCAGCGTCACCTCCAGCGTGCCGATCTGCCGCCGGCCCCAGCGCTCCGGGGTGACCACGAAGCGCGCCTGCCGCCCGTCCGCCGCCGTCGCGCCGACCGGGGCAATCTCGGGCCCCGGGTGCAGCCGCCAGTGCACCGAGCAGCCGTCCGTGCCATCAGCCGTCACGTCTACGGCCAGCCGCTCGTCCTCGAAGGCCCGCCGGGTGGTCGGCTTGGCCCGCACGATGATGCGCGGCAGGTGCTGCCGCGCCCGCCCCGCAGCCAGGAGCACAAGCGCGGGCGCGGCCAGGCCGGCGAACTCCGGACGGCGGGCCAGGACGGCGATGAGCAGCCCGGTCAGCCCGAGCGTGAGCAGCCGCCTGGTGTGCCGCGACGATCGCCAGCGCAGCTCGAGCTCGGTGCCGGCGGCGGGTGACCCAGGTCCGTTCGGGATCATGCTGACGACATCAGCCGGTGACGGCCGTGGCCTGGGCGCGGGCCGGATCGGTCCGCGGCGTCGGCACCGAGGAGAGCAGCTTGGCCATCACGTCGTCGGAGGAGACCTGGCGGACCCACAGCTCGGGCCGCAGCGTCAGCCGGTGCGCCAGGGCGGGCACCGCGACCTGCTTGATGTCGTCGGGCACCACGTAGTCCCGGTTGCTCAGCAGGGCCTGGCCGCGGGCCAGCTGGACCAGCGCCAGGCCGCCGCGCGGGCTCGCGCCGACCTGGACCTGGGAGTCGCGCCGGGTCGCGCCGACGATCGCCACGATGTAGTCGAGCAGGTCGGGGGTGATCTCCACCTGCTCGAGCGAGTCCCGCATGGCCAGCACGCCCTCGGCGCTGGTGACCGCGCCGAGCTCCACGTCCTCGCGGGCCCGGTCCACCCGGCGCCTGAGCATCGCGGTCTCGTCGCCGGTGCTCAGGTAGCCCAGCCGCAACCGCATCAGGAACCGGTCGAGCTGGGCCTCGGGCAGCTCGTAGGTGCCCTCGTACTCGATCGGGTTGTCGGTGGCCAGCACGACGAAAGGGGCGGGCAGCTTGCGGCTCTGCCCGTCGACGCTGACCTGGCCTTCGGCCATCGCCTCCAAGAGCGCCGCCTGGGTCTTCGGCGGCGTCCTGTTGATCTCGTCGGCCAGCAGCAGCTGGGTGAACACCGGCCCGGGCCGGAACACCATCTCGGCCGACCGCTGGTCGTACAGCGGCGCGCCGGTCACGTCCGAGGGCAGCAGGTCCGGGGTGAACTGGATGCGAGCGAACTCGAGCCCGAGCACGCGCGCGAACGACCGCGCGATGAGCGTCTTGCCCAGGCCCGGCAGGTCCTCGAGCAGGACGTGGCCGCCGGCCAGGATGCCGGTCAGGACGAGCTCCAGGGTCCGGCGGCGGCCGACCACCGCGCGCTCCAGCTCGTCCAGGATGGCCGTGCACGTCCCCGCCGTCTCGACGGTGCTCATCACAGTCTCTCCAATCGGTCGATGAGGCGCGCCAGGGTGCGCCTCGGGATGCCGGGCTCGGTGCTGGCCTTCGGTGTCCGCGTCTGCGGCCGCGCTCCCTCCGGCGCCTCCGGGATCTTTGGGGTCGGCTCGATCCACGGCCACAGGTCGGCGTCGCGGGGACGTCGGCAGAGCAGCCGCCGGGCCGCGTCCGGGTCCTGGTAGAGGTGCACGCCGTGGCGTTCGGCCAGCCGGGCGGCCAGCAGGTGCTCGAGCACCGGCCGGAGCTCGCTCTGGTAAAAGCCCCGGCTGGCGATCGAGTTGTGCACCACGAAGCGCCGGTGCGAGTAGCCGCTCAGCAGCCGGGCCTGCGGCTTTTCCCTGGCCTTCCTGGCCGCGTCCGGGGTCAGCGCGGGCAGTAGGTAGCGCAGCAGGACGATCGCGGCCGCCGTCCCGGCGGTGACCGCAACGGACAGTCCCGCCCAGCCGGCCAGGACGTAGCCCACCGCGGCCCCCACCACGATCACAACCCCCGCGATCACGAGCTCGGG
>DAIOWL010000331.1:3009-7262 GCA_036758545.1 Streptosporangiaceae bacterium
GCGTCGTCCACCGTCCGCAGCGCCGAACGGCCCGACTCCACCGCCTCGCGCAGCTGTTCCGGGTCCTCCGCGATGACGTCGCCCGCGCGCAGCGCGATGCGCGGCCGCAGCCGCCTGGCCCACCAGATGCTGACCGCGACCCCGGCCAGCAGCACCGCGACGAGCAGGGCGTAGAGCAGCACGGTCACCGGGACGTGCACCGCCGATCCGGATCCCGGCTGCGGCCGGAACGAGGACGAGGGTGTCGCCGTGGGGTGCCCGGTCGGCGGCAGCCTGCGTGCCGAGCCGAGCCCCTTCAGGTTCAGCCCCGCCAGCATGAGCACGGCGGCGCCGATAGCGCCCCCGCCGAGCACGAGCAAGAGCACCGCGCGCAGCTTGACCGCGGTCGGCTCCTGGCTGCCCCGCCCGTTGCGCACGAGCAGGATCACGAACAAGGCCACGATCACGACCTCGAGGACCACGCCGACGACCGCGGCGTCCTGGTGCAGCGGCCCGTCCCAGTCCAGAGTGCCCACCGCCCCGCGCAGCCCGGCCAGCCCCACGACGATCAGCAGCGTCACCGGCAGCAGCCGCACCAGCCAGTCCTGCGCCGTCAGCCCCGTCCCCGCGCGCTCACCGCCGCCCGGCTTCGCCGTGCGCCCCGACTCCCCGCTCCCGCCCGGCTCCCCGTTCTCACCCGGCACCTCCGCGATCCCCGGCGGCATGGCTCCCGGCTGACGGCTGGTCATCGGCTCACGTTCCTGGTGCGGCGGGCGGCCCTACCCGGACAAACCCATGATTGGGTGTCATCAGACCCCCTATGAGGGGTATAGCGACACCCAATCTTAAGCACCGCCCGGCTAGCGGCATCAGCAGTCCCAGCAGCCCCGGAGAACGGAGCCTCAGCCAGGCACGGAGATCACCGTGGACCAGAACCCGCGCTATCCGGGGGGTAACTGTCCACGATCATGAACGGGCCCCGGCCGCGCCCGCAGCAACCGCGTCGATCTCGGCTAGCAGCGCCTGCTTGGCGGCCGCGTCCAGGAACGAGGCCCGCACCCCGTTGGCGGCCAGCCCGGCCAGCTGAGCCCGGCTCAGCCCGAGCACCGAGGCCGCCCGCCGGTACTCATCGGTCAGCGTGGTGCCGAACATCGGCGGGTCGTCGCTGTTCAGCGTCACGAACAGGCCCTCCTCCAGCATCCGCGGCAGCGGGTGCGCCGCCAGGTCGGGAACCTGCCGGGTGCAGGCGTTCGACGTCGGGCACACCTCGAGCGGGATCTGGCTCTCCCGCAGCCGCGCGACCAGGGCGGGATCGCCCATGCAGCTGATGCCGTGCCCGATCCGCTCGGCGTGCAGGCCGTCCAGGGCCTCCCAGATCGTCGCCGGACCCGACATCTCGCCCGCGTGCGGCACGCTGTGCAGCCCGGCCGCGATGGCCGAGGCGAACACCGACCGGAACTCCGCCGCGAAGCGCGGCCGCGCCTGCTCGATCCCGGCCAGCCCGAAGCCCACCAGCGCCTCGGGCGGGCAGGTCAGCGCGTGCTCCAGGGTCCCGAACGCGGCCGGCCCGCCGTATTCGCCGGCGACGTCGAAGATGTAGGCCATCCGCACCCCGTGATCCCGCCCGGCCGAACGTGCCGCGATGTCCAGCGCCTCGGTGAGGCCGGCCACCGGCATGCCGGCCGACGTGAACGTGTACGGCGTCACGGTCAGCTCGGCGTACCTGACGTTCTGCCCGGCCAGGTCGCGCGCCGCGCCGAGCACCAGCTCGGCTACGTCGGCCGGCTCGCGCACCAGGCTGCTGACCGCGCCGTAGACCTGCGAGAAGTGCGGGAAGTCGCGGAACTCGTAGAAGGCGGCCAGCTCGGCGGCCGACGACGGCACCCCGGACCCGTCCGGATGCCGCCGCCGCAGTTCGAGCACGGTCGGCACGGACGCCGAACCGACCAGGTGAAGGTGAAGTTCGACTTTCGGCAGCCGGTCGATGAAGGCATCCATGGACTCCATGGCCCGACGCTAGCAACGGTCCGGCCCAACCCGGCATGTATCTAACACAAGAATGTCAAATTAGAACCTAACGGGCCGGGCTTCACGCCCTAACCTCAGGTGGACGCCGCGGTCTTGGCCTTCGCCGCCGCCTTCAGCGCCTGCTTGTAGGACCGCACCTCGCCCAGCGACTCCGGGTCGGTGATGTCCGCCACCGAGAGCCGCGTCCCCTCGCCGCCGAACGCACCCGCCGCCTCCCGCCAGCCCTCGGGCCTGACCCCGAGCTGCTTGCCGAGCAGCGCCACGAAGATCTGTGCCTTCTGCGCGCCGAACCCGGGCAGCGCCGCCACCCGCTTCAGCAGCTCAGCGCCTGACCCGGCGGTTTCCCAGAGCTGGGAGGCGTCGCCGTCGTACTGGTCGACGATCAGCCGGGCCAGGTCCTGCACCCGGGCGGCCATCGCCTTCGGGTAGCGGTGCAAGGCAGGCCGTTCGGAGAAGATCGCGGCCAGCCGGTCCGGGTCGAACTCGGCCAGCTCGGTCACGGTGGGCTCGTGCCCCAGCCGCCGGGTCAGGTCCAGCGGGCCGACGAAGGCCTTCTCGAGGGTGACCTGCTGGTCGAGCAGCATGGCGATGACCAGGGCAAGCGGGCTGCGGCTCAGCAGCTCGTTGGCCTCAGGCTCCACCGGCATCCAGATCGTCACGGCACCCCTCCCCAGGTTCGGCTATGGCCGCAGCGTACTCCCCAGTGCCCTATAAGCTAGAAGTAGCTGGGCCGGCCTGGGGGCCCCCGGCCCGGGTTGAGTGAAACGGAGTCAGCATGACACCGCATGCAAAGCTAGGAATCGCCGGGATCATCATCGGCTTCATCCTGCTTTTCATTGTTCCGTGGCCGATAGCTCTCGCGCTCATCGTGCTCGCGATTGCCGTGCCCGCGGGCGCCTGGATGATGCTGGACGAGTCACAGCGGCGCCGGTACCGGGAGCTTCGGCGCCGGCAGCGCGGGCAGATCCGCTAAGCCGCGGAACAGCGCGATGGCCGTCCGCCGCCTGAACCACGCCGTCCTCTACGTGCACGGTCTCCAGCGGACCGTGGACTTCTACCGGACCGCCCTCGGCTTCGAGGTGCGGCTGGAGATCCCCGGCCGGGCCGCCTTCCTGCGCGCGCCAGGATCGGCGAACGACCACGACCTCGGCCTGTTCGAGATTGGTACTGGGGAGGCCCCGGACCAGCCGGAACATCCGGGGCTCTACCACCTGGCCTGGGAGGTCGGCACGCTGGCCGACCTGGCCGACACCCGGGAGAAGCTGGTCCAGGCGGGCGCCCTGGTGGGGGAGAGCGACCACCGGGTGTCCAAGTCGCTGTACGCCAAGGACCCGAGCGGCATCGAGTTCGAGGTCATGTGGCGGGTACCCGCGCAGGACTGGGCCGCCGAGCTGGCCGACGGCGAGATGATCCTGCCGCTCGACCTGGACGCCGCGATCGCGCGCTGGGGCCAGGACCAGGCGACCGGCGCCGCGGCCGGCTCCCCGACCTGACGTTACCGCCCCTCGGACTGGCGGGTGATGTAGGTCACCGCGACGAACGACCGGAACATCGCCATCGGGTCGTCGCCGCCGATGGTCACCGTCCGCACGCCGGTCCGTTCGGCTCCGCGGACCCACGAGGCCACCTCGGCCATGTCGGCCGTCTGCATGTGCACCTCGAGCGTGGCGGGCAGGGGGATGGCAGGCCGCCGCAGGTTTGCGGCCCGCTCGACCGCCCGCCGCGCCGCCTCCGTGATCCTCGCCCGGGCCACCTCGGGGTGCTGGTTCACCGCGCCGAACCTGGTGAAGGACTCCTTGACCACGACGCGTTCGGCGTCGGCCAGGAACGGGTCCGCCTCGGCGGCGGTCTGCCGGTCCCCGCTGATCAGCCCGATCGGAACCCCGCAGGCGAGCGCGACCAGGGCGTTGATGCCGCTCTCGCCGACCCGGACCCCGTTCAGCGTGACGTGCGAGACCACCGACGGGTTGTAGGTATGCGACAGGATCGAGCTCTCGCCGGAGATCGACCCGTGGTAGCCCACCATGAACACGACGTCCGCGCCGGCCTCCAGGCCCTGCATCATGTACAGCGGCTTGTGCCGCCCGGACACGTAGGTCGCCTGGCCGTGCAGGAGCTCCGGATCCAGGTTGTTCATCGCGCCGTGCGAGTCGTTGCAGACGATCTCGGTGGCGCCGGCCGCCAGCGCCCCGTCGATCGCCGCGTTGACCTCGCCGAGCAGCAGCCGCCGGCCCTCCTCGTAGGGC
>DAIOWL010000332.1:0-4676 GCA_036758545.1 Streptosporangiaceae bacterium
GCTCGCCACCGCAAATAGCGTGGTTGATCCGGGTTACGCGGTTGATTAGGGGTACCCCAATCCCCCAGATCAACCATAAAGCCCAGATCCACCACGTTAATTGGCCACCACTGCGATGCTCGGGAATTAAGCGGCTGGTGGAATTCAAGTGAATGCGGGCGTGCGGAAACGCATGATGCACGTGCAAACCGCGATGCCAATGGGCGACCGGGGCGGCGGAGACGCGGCGGAGCAGGGCGGGGCGGGTTAGAGGTCGGTTAGGGGGATGTCGGGGTTGGTGAGGCGGGCGGGGTCTACGGGGCGGGCGGCGCGGATCAGGGTTTGGATGTCGTCGTTGACGTCCCACACGTTGACGTTCATGCCGGCGATCACGACGCCGCCGGAGAGCCAGAACGCGATGAACTCCAGCGTGTCCCGGTCGCCCCGGTAGAGGACCTGGTCGTACGTGCCCGGGGAGGGCAGGCCCGCGCACTCCATGCCGAGGTCGTACTGGTCGCTGTAGAAGTAAGGCACCGGGTCGTAGCTCACGGCCTGGCCCAGCATGGACCGGGCGGCGGCCGGACCGCCGTTCAGGGCGTTGGCCCAGTGCTCGACGCGGACACGCCGGCCGAGCAGGGGGTGGAAGGAGTTCGCGACGTCGCCGGCGGCGAAGATGTCCGGGTCCGAGGTACGCAGCGCCTCGTCGGTCAGCACTCCGTTGCCGGTCTCCAGCCCGGCCCGGGCGGCCAGGTCGTCGTTGGGGGCCGCACCGATGCCGACGACGAGGAGGTCGGCGGGGATTTCGGCGCCGCTGGACGTGATGACCATGCCGGGGCGGAACTCGACGGCCTTCTCGCCGAACCGGAACTCCACGCCGTGGGCCCGGTGCAGGTCGGCGAAGACGGCGCCGAGCTCGGGTCCGAGCTGGTCGGTCAGCGCGCCGGACTGCGGCTCGAGCACGGTCACCGCGCACTCGGCCGTGCGGGCGGCCGCGGTCGTCTCCAGGCCGATCCAGCCGGCGCCGGCCACCACGACCCGGGTACCCGGCTGGAACGCCGAACGGAGCCGGTCGGAATCGCCCACCGTGCGGAGGTAGAGCACCTCCTCGCGGTCGGACCCGGGGAAGTTCAGCCGGCGCGGCGAGGCGCCGGTGGCGAGCAGCAGCTTGTCGTAAGACATATCCAGCTCGCCGACGGGGCCGGTGGTGGCAATGATGTGCGCGCCGGGGTCGATCTCGGTGACGGTGATCCCCTCGATCAGGCGCACATTGTGCTCCTCGTACCAGGCGGAGGGGTGTACGTAGACCGAATCCCGCTGGTCGCTGCCGAGGAGGTAGCCCTTGGATAGCGGAGGGCGCTCGTAGGGGCGCTCATGTTCGGCGCCGATCAGCACGATGTCGCCGTCGAATCCCTCGTCCCGCAGCGTCTCGGCGGCCTTGGCCCCGGCCAGGCTGGCGCCAGCGATCACATAAGAAGGCATGCGTCAAAGGCTACGACGAGCCGGAGGCGCGCAGGGGCCGAAGGCTAAGACGCGCCGGGCACGCAGAGGCGGTGGTGCCAGGCAATGGCCGAGGTATCGGTGAGCGAGGCGACCTGGTCGATCACGACGCGGCGGCGCGCGGCGTCGGTCCCGGCCGCGTCCCAGGACGGGCGCAGCAGCGGGTCCAGGGTCTGCGGGGCGCCGCGCTCGACGGCGTAGGTCAGTTCGGTCAGCAGCTCGCGCTCCCGGGCCTGGGCCGCGACGACGCCGGCACGGTTCATCACGTAACGAGCCGTGATGGCCTTGAGCAGGGCACATTCGAGGCGCTGGCGGCGAGGGACGACGAGATCGGCGGCGTACCGGGTGAAGGAGTGACCGATGGGACTGGTGTGACTGAAGGGGCTGGTGAGATCGGGATGGAGGGTGGCTTGCTGGGCGGCGACGCAGAAGCGGCCGATGAGCTCGCTGGTCAGGTTCTTCAGGGCGGCCACGGTCTCGGGGCCGCCGTCGTAGGAGGCGGGCCAGATGTCCAGGGCGAGCAGCGCCTCGAGGATCTCGGTGAGCTCGGCCTCGGTTACCCCGCCGGGGCAGTAAGCGATGGCGGTGCGGGAAACCTCGGCCCGTTCGGTCTGAGATTTAAGGTTCTTGAACGTGATGAGGCCGGCGTGGAACCCGTCCTCCATGTCGTGGACCGAATAGGCCACGTCGTCGGCCCAGTCCATGACCTGGGCCTCCAGGCACGGCCGGCGGTCCGGCGCGCCCTGCCTGATCCAGCCGAAGACCTCGGCGTCCTCGGCGTAGGCGCCGAACTTCGTGCCGGGCTCGCCGAACCAGGGGTACTTGAGCGTGGCGTCCAGGGTGGCCCGGGTCAGGTTGAGGCCGGCGCCCTCGGTCTTGGGCTCGAGCCTGGTCAGCAGGCGCAGCGTCTGGGCGTTGCCCTCGAAGCCGCCGATGGCGGCGGCCAGCTCGTTGAGGGCGGCCTCGCCGTTGTGCCCGAACGGGCTGTGGCCGATGTCGTGCGCCAGGCAGGCGGCGTCGACCAGGTCCGGGTCGCAGCCGATCTCCTGGCCGAGCTCGCGCCCGATCTGGGCGCATTCCAGCGAGTGGGTGAGCCGGGTCCGCGGGAAATCCGCCGAGGTCGCCCTGACCACCTGGGTCTTGGCGGCCAGCCGCCGCAGCGCGGCGCTGTGCAGCACGCGGGCCCGGTCTCGCTCGAAATCACTGCGCCCGGCCCGCTTGGGTGGCTCGGCCACCCAGCGGGCCGTGGCGCATTCGTCATAACCCGGCACGTACCCTTTCTACCTGCTCGCGGAGCCCTCCGCGGCGAGCGCCGCGCGGCCCGCTTCCAGCCGGGCGATCGGCACCCGGAACGGCGAGCAGGACACGTAGTCCAGGCCCACCTCGTGGAAGAAGTGCACCGAATCCGGGTCGCCGCCGTGCTCACCGCAGACGCCGAGCTCGATGTCCGGCCTGGCCTGCTTGCCTTCCCGCACGGCGATGTCGACCAGGCGGCCGACGCCGTCGCGGTCGATCGTCTCGAACGGCGACACGCCGAAGATGCCCAGCTCGATGTACCGGCTGAAGAACGCGCCCTCCACGTCGTCCCGGGAGAATCCCCAGGTCATCTGCGTCAGGTCGTTCGTGCCGAAGGAGAAGAACTCGGCGCTGGCGGCGATCGGCCCGGCGTTCAGGGCCGCCCGGGGCACCTCGATCATGGTGCCGATCATGGTGTGCACGTGGGTGCCGGTCTCGGCCTCGACCGCCTCGAGCACCTTCTCGGCGTGCTCGCGGCTGATCTCCATCTCCTGCACGGTCGCGGTGAGCGGGATCATCACCTCCGGCCGCGGGTCCTTGCCGGCCTGCTTGAGCTCGGCCGCCGCGTGCGCGATCGCGCGGACCTGCATGTCGAACAGGCCCGGGATGACCAGGCCGAGCCGGACGCCGCGCAGGCCGAGCATCGGGTTCTGCTCGTGCAGGCGGCGTACCGCGGCCAGCAGCGCCTTGTCCTTGTCCGACGCGCTGTCGCCGTCCAGGGCGATCTTGACGGAGAGTTCGGTCAGGTCGGGCAGGAACTCGTGCAGCGGCGGGTCGATCAGCCGGATCGTCACCGGCAGGCCGTCCATGGCGTCGAGGATCTCCACGAAGTCGCCGCGCTGCAGCGGCTCGAGGGCGTCGAGCGCGTGCTGCCGCTCGTCCTCGGAGCTGGCCAGGATCAGGTCCTCGACCAGCTGGCGCCGCTCGCCCAGGAACATGTGCTCGGTGCGGACCAGGCCGACCCCGCCGGCGCCGAACCGGCGGGCCCGGGCGCAGTCCGGGCCGGTGTCGGCGTTGGCGTAGACGCCGAGCCGCCGGGCCTCGTCGGCGTGGTGCATGATCGCGTGCACGGCCCGGATCAGGTCGTCGGCCTCGTCGGCGTGCGGGTGCAGCTCGCCCTCGAAGTAGCGGACCACCTCGGACGGCACGACCGGGACCTCGCCGACGTAGACGACACCGCTGGTGCCGTCGATGGAGATCATGTCGCCCTCGTTGATCGTGATGCCGCCGGGCGCGGTGAACTTCTTGGCCTTGGTGTCCACCTCGAGCTCGTCGGCGCCGCAGACGCAGGTCTTGCCCATGCCGCGGGCGACCACGGCCGCGTGGCTGGTCTTGCCGCCGCGGCTGGTCAGGATGCCCTGGGCGGCGATCATGCCGTGCAGGTCGTCCGGGTTGGTCTCGCGGCGGACCAGGATCACCTTCTCGCCCTGGGCGGCCAGCTCGACCGCGCGGGGCGAGTCGAAGACGGCCTTGCCGACGGCCGCGCCCGGGGACGCGCTGATCCCCTTGGCGATCTTGGTGACCTCGCCGCTGGTGTCGAAGCGGGGGAACATCAGCCGGGCCAGTTCCTCGCCAGAGACCCGGCGGACCGCCTCGTCCATGTCGATCAGGTCCTGGTCCACCAGCTGCAAGGCGATGCGGAAGGCGGCCGCGGCGGTGCGCTTGCCCACCCGGGTCTGCAGCATCCACAGCTTGCCGCGCTCGATGGTGAACTCGATGTCGCACAGGTCGCGGTAGTGGTTCTCCAGCGTCTGCATGATCTGCATGAGCTGGTCGTAGGAGGCCTTGTCGATGCTCTCCAGGTCCTGCAGCGGGACGGTGTTCCTGATCCCGGCCACGACGTCCTCGCCCTGGGCGTTCTGCAGGTAGTCGCCGTAGACGCCCTGGGCGCCGGTGCCCGGGTC
>DAIOWL010000332.1:4776-7258 GCA_036758545.1 Streptosporangiaceae bacterium
CGGTAGGAGTCCCAGGCGAACCGCTCGTTGCCGGCCTGCTTGGCCAGGCCCTGGACCGACTCGTCGGACAGGCCGATGTTCAGGACGGTCTCCATCATGCCCGGCATGGAGAACTTCGCCCCGGACCTGACGCTGACCAGCAGCGGGTCGGACGGGTCACCGAGCTTGCGGCCCATGGCCGTTTCCAGCTCGTCCAGGTGCGCCGCGATCTCCTCGTCAAGACCCTTCGGGGTTGAACCCTGTTCCAGGTAATAACGGCACGCCTCGGTGGTAATGACAAACCCGGGTGGCACCGGCAGCCCGAGATTCGTCATTTCGGCCAGGTTGGCCCCTTTACCGCCCAGCAGATCCTTGAGATCCTTATTTCCTTCGGTGAAGTCGTAAACGAGCTTCGGCACTTCCTGCTCCTCGCAGCATGCGACGTCTTGTAGTCACTCGGGACTCTACCGTGCTAGCCAAGCGTTTTCGGCCCGGGCACGCAACCACAGCTAGCTGTCTGCGTCTCTGATACGTGAGAGCCAACGCGATGGGCCTTCCGGCCCCTGCCCCGGCCGCGGCCGCGGCCCCGGCAGAGGCCGTGACCGCGCTCTACCAGGCGCATGCCCTCGGGCTGATCAGGCTGGCCGTGGTCATGCTCGGTGACCGTCCCGCCGCCGAGGACGTGGTGCAGGAGGCGTTCTGCGGGCTCTACCGGCGCTGGCACAGCCTGGCTGACACGGGCAAGGCGCTCGCCTACGTGCGGTCCAGCGTGATCAACGGCTGCCGAACGGTCCTGCGCCGCCGTCTACGGCAGCGGGGCGTGGATCCCCTGACCGGAGATCCGCCCGGCGAATCCGCCGAGGCGCTCGCGCTGATCAGCGAGGAGCACCGCCAGGTGCTGACCGCGATGCGGCGCCTGCCCAGCCGGCAGCGGGAGGTCCTCGTGCTCCGCTTCTACCTCGACCTCGACGAAGAAGAGACCGCCGCCTCGATGCGGATCAGCCGGGGCACCGTCAAGTCCACCACCTCGCGTGCGCTGGCCGCGCTCGGCCGGATCCTGGGGGAACAGCAGTCATGAACCTGATCGAGGACCGAATCCGCGCGGCGGCCCGGGCGGCCGCGGAAACGGTGGCGCCGGACAGCGTCCCGCCGCTGGAACTGCCCGCCGCGCCGCGCCGCCGCTGGCTCAGGGACGGCCGCTCAGCGGGCACGATGAGGACCCCTTGGGCGGTCCGGCTGGCACCCGTGGCCGCCGCGCTGGCCGTGATCGCGATAGTGATCACGATGGTGACCGTGAGCCGCACCACGAGCGGGTCGTCGGGCCGCGGTGCCAGTGCCGCCGCGGCACCCAACGTGCCGGCGGGACCTCCGGTCAGCTCGTACGTCAGGTCAGGCCAGGTGCCGCCGTACTACGTGACCGCGACCCAGGCCGATGCGGTGGTGCACCTGACGGTCAGCGGCGCGTCGGTGGCCACGATCCGGCCCTCGCTGCCGGGCGGGACAATGGTCGCGGTGACCACGGCCGGGGACAGGCGGACCTTCGTCCTGGCCGAGCAGGACCGAGACCGCAAGGCGGTTACGTTCTACCAGTTCCGGCTGGGTTCCTCCGGCCGACCCGGCGCGCTGACCCGGCTGCCGATGTCGGTAGCGGACGGGAAGACGATGACCGGTCTGGCCCTGTCCCCCGACGGCACCAGACTTGCGATCGCGGTCGTACCCGGGGGCGGCGTCCAGCAGGTCAGGCTGTACCCGGTTCACGGCGGCCCGGCCCGCACCTGGTCTGGCACGGGCGGCGGACCCTACGGGGCCACGTCGCTGTCCTGGACCGCCAGCCAGCGCACGCTGGCGTTCAACTGGCTGGCCGGCCAGACGCGGAGCGTCCGGCTGCTCAACCTCGGTACCGCGGGCGGCAGCCTGCTGGCCGCCAGCCGTCCGGCGGTGACGCTGGGCAACACGGCAAATATGGGGCAAGCGCTGTACATAGGCCCGGACGACATGATCATTACCCCGGACGGGTCGGCGATCGTCGGCGCCAGCAACGACATCACGAATATCGCCAAGAACGGGATCATCACATTCACCACCGGTTTTCCGGAATTCTCCGTCGCGACCGGACACCTAGCCCGAATCGTGGGTCACTGGCACCCGAACCAGTGGCATGACCCCGAGGTCATTGACCTGCTGTGGTCCGATGCCTCAGGCCGGGTGCTCATCGGCGCGATCAACTCGGCGGGCCGTAACTGGGTCGGAGTAATCAGCGGGAACACGTTCACACCGCTGCACGCCCGGTGGGCCCTGACCACGACCCAGGGCCTGACTGACTTCGGCACCTGGTGAAATGGGCGCATGGGTGACGTGACGATAGGGCTGCTGCATCCGGGCGAGATGGGGGCGGCGGTCGGGAAGTGCCTGGCCGGCGCCGGACACCGGGTGCTGTGGGTGCCGGAGGGGCGCAGCGCGGCGACCAGGGAACGCGCCGCCGAGGCAGGGCTGGACGGGTGCG
>DAIOWL010000333.1:0-7257 GCA_036758545.1 Streptosporangiaceae bacterium
CGGCCGATCCGGCCGGGATGGGCCAGGCCTCGCCGGTAACCCGGGCCAGCCGCCGGGCCAGCAGGGCGGTACCGGTGCCGGTGACCACGGCGCCGGCCTCCGGATGGCCGAACGCCGCGGCCAGCCAGGCCGTGGCGGTCCACGCCGACGCGTAGAGCGGGCGGACCGTGCCGGGGTGCCGGAGCGCCAGCACGGCCGCGGAGGTCCCGTAGTCCTTCCGCCGGGCGAGCCACTCGCGCAGCCGCACCCGGTGCTGGTGAGCCATGGTGGCCGCAGGATCGTAGCGCACCCGCCAGCCCGACGCGGCGAGCCGCCAGACGAAGTCGACGTCCTCCCCCACCTGCATGTCCTCGGCAAAGCCGGTCCCGGCGGCCTCCCTGCGGACGACCAGGGCGGCGCCGGGGACGTACGGCACCCGTGACCCCGGCCGGACGATGCTGGGCCGCCGCCCCATGTCCAGGGTGGAGCTCGCTCCCTCGTACCGGGCCAGCCAGGTGCGCCCGGCCTCATGCGGCACGATGCGCGGGGCGACCGCGCCCACCGCGGGATCGGCGAAGTGCGGCAGCAGCGCGTCCAGCCAGCCAGCGCCGGCGCCGGGCACGCAGTCGGAATCGAGGAAGGCCACCAGCGGCGTCTGCGCCGTCGCCAGGCCCGTGTTCCTGGCTGCCGCGGGCCCGCCGTTGACCGGCCGCCGCACCACGCTGGCCCCGGCCGCGGCCGCCACGCTCTGGATAGCAGCCGGGTCGGCCGAGCCGTCGTCCACCACGATGACGCGTGGCGTGCCCGCCAGCCCGGCCAGGCAGCGGGCTAGTTCGGCGTGCCGGTCTCGGACCGGGATGATCACCGTCACCTCTGGCCGTTCGGCCTGGCCTCTATCCAGCACGGGATGCGCGATCCCGGTGTCGAGCAGGCGGCGGGCCAGCGCGCGGGCCTTCGCGTTGCCCGGCACCGGGGCGCCGTCCCACCAGCCGGCCACGTGCCGGGCCCCGGCCGGGCTGAGCCGCAGCACGCGGGTGGGGTAACCGCCCGTGATGACCGTCCCGCCGGCCAGCGTGCGCGTCCCCGGGTCGGGCCGCAGCCGGAATCCCGCCGGCACCAGCTCGTCGCCTGGCACCTGGTCTGCGAGGACCGCCGCGCCGTCCGCTTCCCGCGGGCCGGTTCCCTTCGCCATCCGCCAAGACTATTACGGGCATCCCGGCCCGATCCGCCACCGTCCGTTAGCGCCGGGTGTCGAGCACGTCGTCAACGGCCGGCTGACTTCGGATGAGGTAAAGACAGTCCGTAGCTGATGATCGCCGGGCCTACTAGCGGACCGGCCCCGGGCGGCCGTGCTCACGGGCTCCGCGTGCGGGCACGGCCAGTACACATGCGGCGCGATGGCCGGGCGTGACCTGGACCACCGGCGGGTCAGCCGCGCATTCGGGAACAACGCGCGGACAGCGCTCGGCGAAAACGCAGCCCGAGTCCGGCGAGGCACGTTGCCCGGGCCTAGGGCGCGCTATCAGCCTGCTGCTGTCCGCGAGGGCCGAGACGCCGATTCGCGGGATGGCGGACACCAGGATCTGCGTATAAACATGGCTGGGCGAGTTCAGGACGGCTGTGGTCGGGCCCTCCTCGGCAACCCGGCCGCGGTACATGACGATCGTCCGGCCGCACGTTTCCTGGACGGTGCGGATGTCGTGCGAAATGAACAGGCAGGAAAGGCCGTGTTCGGACTGGAGGCGTTTCAGCAAGGCCAGCAGTGCCCGCCTGACAGGCATGTCCACGGACGCGGTCGGCTCGTCGAGGACGAGCACCGACGGCCGCAGCACGAGGGCCCGCGCGATCGCGACGCGCTGGCGTTCTCCCCCGCTAAGGTCTCGCGGGCGGCGTTCCATCAGCTCGTTGGCCAGTCCGACCTCACGGAACACCTCGTTGACCCGCTCCGCATCGCGCTCACCGTGGATCTTCAGCGGCTCCGCGATCAGCCGCCGGACCGTCCAGCGCGGGTTCAGGGCGGCGAGCGGGTCCTGGAAGACGGGCTGCACCTCCCGCCGGAACCAGCGAAGGCGCCGGTCGGAGAGGCCGGTCACATCCGTGTCCCGGAAGAAGACGCTGCCGCTCGTGGGGTGTTCCAGCCTGGTGATGCAGCGAGCCAGCGTGGATTTGCCTGACCCGCTCTCGCCGATGACGCCGACGGACTCTCCCGGCAGCAACGCCAGGTCGATGCCGTCGACAGCGTGCAGCACGTCACCGCCGCGCCGGTAATCCTTGCGCAGGCCGCGCACCTCAAGGAGCGGTCTCACCCGGCCTCCCCCTCGGTCTGCGCCGGGAGGGTCAGGCCACGGACCAGCTCCGCGGTGAAAGGATGCCTGGGCGAGCTGATCACCATCCGGCTCGGGCCTGCCTCGACGATCGCGCCATGCCGCATCACGAAGACCGATTCGCAGCGCTCGGCCACGACGCTTATGTCATGGGAAATGAGCAGCATGCCCATGCCCGTTCGCGTCCTGGCGTCGTCGAGCAGATCGAGGATTTCTGCCTGAACGGTGACATCGAGCGCAGACGTCGGCTCGTCCGCGATAAGGACCTGCGGCTCACTGGCGATGCCCATGGCGATCATGACGCGCTGGCACATGCCTCCGCTGAGTTCGTGCGGATACTGGCGCGCCACTGTGCCGGGCGCGGGAAGACCCACCGTCCCGAGGAGGCCGACGCAGCGTCGCGTCAGGTCATCATGCTGGCCCTTGCGCCGCAGCACGCGCTCGACCTGATGCCCGACGCGGAGTACCGGATTCAAGGCCGCCCGTGGCGATTGGAAAATCATGGCGATGCCGGAACCGCGCACTTCTGCGGTACGGTCCCGGTCCGCGGTCACGGTTTCGTCGCCACCGAGACGTATCCGCCCAGCCTTGACCCGGGCCACGCGCGGGAGAAGCCCGAGCGCCGCGAGAGCTGTCAGGCTCTTCCCGCTTCCGCTGCCGCCGATCAGGCCGACGCAGGTGCCCGGCGCCACGTGCAGGTCGACACCGCGGACCACCTCACGGTCACCGATGCAGAGGCGAAGGCCCTCGATCTCCAGCCCAGACATCTACCACCCCCGTCCGCGGAGCTTGTCATCGGCGTAATCGCCGAGGAAGTTGAAGGCCAGCACGGCCAGGATGATCGCCACTCCAGGGAATACGGATATCCACCACTGGCCGCTGGTGATATACGACGCACCCTGGGCGACCTGGACGCCCAGTTCGGGAGACGGCGGCTGGATGCCGACACCGAGGAAGCTCAGGCCCGAGACGTCCAGGATCGCCCAGCCCGCCATGAGGGTGGCCTGGACCATCGACGGGCCCGCCGCGTTGGGCAGGACGTGCAGCGTCATCACCCGGGCCCTCGACGCGCCGACCGCCCGCGCCCCGAGCACGTAGTCGGATCCGCGGGCGGTGAGCACACTGCCGCGGGTCAACCTTACGATGTAAGGGACGTACGCGATCGTGACCGCGATGATGACATTGCCCACGGTATTGCCGATCACGACGGCGATCGAGAGCGCGAGCAGGAACGACGGAAACGACATCACGATGTCGGCCACCCGCATGACGATGTCGTCGATCCAGCCCCCGAGGTAGCCGGGGATGAGCCCGGCAGCAGAGCCGACGGCAAAGGCCAGGGAAGCCACGATCAGGCCGATCACCACGTCGATCCCGGTGCCGGCCAGAACGCGCGAGAACACGTCCCGTCCGAACTGGTCCGTGCCGAACCAGTGCCCGGGTCCCGGAGGTTCCAGGGCGTGACCTGGATTGATGGCCATCGGGTTGTGCGGTGGCACGATATGACCGGCAATCGCCACGATCACCACCACCGCGGCCAGGGCGCCGCCCGCGGCGAGACTGGGGTAGTGCTTCAGTTCGCTCCGCAGCCGCGCGGCCCTGACTGGGCCGTCGGCGGGCACGGGGTCACCGGGCCGGCCCGCACCGGAGCTGACGCCTGTCACGTCCATGTCAGTGCCGCTCGGCTGATGGCGGGGCAATCACGCGGCGGCCTGGCCACGCAGGGGGCGGCCGCCGGCGCGGAACGTTCCCGGCCGGACCGAACCGGATCCGCGGGTCGGCAGCGGCGTACAGTAGATCGATGGCCAGGTTGAGCAGGACGTAAATGACGCCTATCAGCAGGATGTAACCCTGGATTGCGTTATAGTCGGTTGCCGTTACCGCATTCCACGCATAAAGCCCCAGGCCCGGCCAGCCGTAAATGCGCTCGACGAGTATGCTGCCGCCGAGCAAGAATCCGAAGACGATCCCCAGTGCCGTCAGCACCCTGGTCGCTACATTTCTAAGAATATCGCTTTTCAGGATCTCCCAGTGGGACAAACCATATGCCCGAGCCGTCCTGATATAATCGCTTCTGGCTACTTCGAGAGTCGCTGACCTGGTTATCTTCAAAATAGGGGCAGTCTCGACAATCCCCAGGGTAATCACTGGCAGTGCAAGGTGCCGCAATGCGTCGAAGAAGGTGTACCAGTTGCCACTAAGGAGACTGTCGAGTATGAGCGAATGAGTATAACTCGGCGGCAGCGTGGCAAACGCGTTCACTTCTCCCGTGGGCGCCGGGGCGATGTGCAGCTTACCGTAGAAGACGACGATGAGAATAAGGCCGAACCAGTAGAGGGGAATGCTCGTGCCGATGATTGCCCCCGCTCGTCCGGCCCAGTCCGTAACGCCCCCTTCTCGCAATCCGGCCGCAACGCCCAGCGGAACGCCGATGATCGTGGCGAGAATAGTGCTCGTCACCGCGAGCTCGGCGGTGGCAGGCAGCCTGGTGAGCAGGTCGGGGGCGACTCTGTTGCCAGTCGTGTAGCTGGTGCCGAGGCTACCGTTGACGATGTTGCCCAGATACGACCCGAACTGTGCGGCCAGCGAGCGGTTCAGGCCCATCTGCTGCTCGATTTCCCGCAGCGTGTGCGCGTTAGCGTGGCCGCCGGCCTGAACCAGCGCCGGGTTTCCCGGCAGGATGTGCGTGAGCATGAATACCAAGACGACGATCCCGGCCAGCGTGAGCACCGCCAGGCCCAGTCTCCTGATAACGTAGCGTCGCATATTTCCGCTACCTCTTTACCGGGTGTTCACTCTTGGCGGCGTATAATGATTTGCTCAGCATCGAGAATCGGACGAACTGATCGGGGAAGACGTTGATCCCCGAGATATTGTCCCGCGCAGCCAGCGTGAAGTTCTCCGAATACAGGGGAACGTACGGGATGTCAGCGGCGAATTGCTGCTGGACCATGCGGCTCAGCAGCTCGCGGCGTGCCGGGTCGACCTCGTAGAAGCCGCTCTTGATCAGTTGGTCGGTCCTCGGGCTGGAGTACCGGGCAAGGTTGGTCCCCCCTTTGTTCACCGAAGCGAGCAGCCAGTACATCTGGTAGAAGGGATCATCAACCCACGAGATCCAGTTCTCGATGAACATCGGCAGCTCGCCCCCGCTTTCCTTCGCCCGGAAATTTGCGTCAGACACCTGGGTAATGGTGACATTGAGCCCTACCTGCTGGAGCGCGGACTGGATGTAGGTCGCCGTGTTGACGTCATTTGCCCGTGATTCGGAGACGGTCAGGGTGCTGTGCAGCTCTGCTCCGTTTCCCGCCGCCGCCAGCAGGGCCCTGGCTTTCGGCACATTCGTCTGGTACGGCCACAGGCTCTCGTCCAGGGTGGGGGTCCCGGCGGCCAGGATTCCCTTGACCGGCGACGCGAATCCGTACAGCGAGTCCTGTATGAGGGTCTGGTACGGAAGGGCGTAAGCGACGGCCTGCCGGACGCGCACGTCGTTGAACGGGGCGATCGTGTTGGTCAGGCCCAGGAAGTTCCAGTCCCGGCTGGGCACGTTGACCAGGAAGACGCCTGCGGCGCCGCGCAGCGAGTTGAGCTTGCCGGCCGGCAGTCCGAAGGCCAGGTCAATCGAGCCCAGCTGTACCAGCAGGGCTCGGTCGTCGGCAGAAGGCAGGTACTTGAGCAGTACGCCGGGATTGCGCACCTGGCTCTGGTTCCAGTAACGCGGGTTCGGCGACAGCAGGTACTGACTGCCGGACTGCCATGTCGTTCCCTGCACGTAGGGTCCGGTGCCCATCATGTGAGTCCGGTAGTAGCGGGCGGCCCACGGGTCGCTCTTCGTGGCCTGCTGCCTGGACAGGACCGGATCGGTGACGGCCAGCACCGACAGCGGGATCAGCTTCGGTCCGAGAGGGTTTGGCTGACTGAGATGAATCTCGAACGTCATCGGCCCGGTAACAACCAATTGTGATGGACTACTTACTGTAAGCAATTTCAGCAGCTCGGCCGCGTACCCGGGGCCCTCGAGGGCGCGGAGATAGCTGTACTGCAGGGTGTCCGCGTTCACCGGGTTGCCGTTGCTGAACGTGACGTTCCGACGCACGGTGAAGGTGTAGACGGTGCTGTTCGCGACGATCGAATACTGGCTGGCGACCTCGGGGATCAGGGTGCCAGCCACGCCGTCGAGGATGCCATTTGCAGGCTGGACCCCATTGTCCACGGGCATCTCATAGGCCTGGATCACCGTCTCGTAGGCGGCGGGCGAGCGGAAAGATATCGGGTCCAGAGTATCGATGTCGGTGTCGAGGCCGACGACAATGCCCTTGGACCTACGGCTTGCGTCAGTACCACGAGCGGGGCTGCTGCATGCTTCCAGCAACCCTCCCGTCAAGGGAATACCCAAGCCGAGCGCCACTCCACGGGTGAGCACCTGTCGGCGCGTCATCCCTGAGCGGACGCTGATTCCTGCCGCACCGTCCTGACTGTTATCCGGGAGCATGAGGGCCTCCTCTGCCGACCATGCCGCGACCTCGTGGTCTCCTCCTGCATGGACCAGGAGTCCTGTACGCCGTGCGGGTCGTGAGTTCCAGGTGGCATCGGATCCGAGACGCGAGTTACAGGCACCGCGGCCATCGCCCCTGCCTCTATCATGACGTTTTCATTGCGAACCGTCAGCCCTCTGCCCTGGCGGAGCGCTTTCCACCGCCGTATGTTCGGACTGCGTTAACCTGACGGACATGTTCCGGCCTTGACCTGGTCAAGGCCACGCCTGATCCTTGAACCGAAGACCGTCTCGAGAGGACCGGTCGAGGTATGGGCGAAATCGACGCTCGGGACCGGGCTGACCGATCGCCCCGGGTGGGCAGGCCGACACTCGATCTTTACACGTCCAAGCTTCACCCACCCCCGACGCGTCCCGGAACCATCCGCCGGGCTTCGCTCATCAAGCCACTAATGGACGGCA
>DAIOWL010000334.1:0-3397 GCA_036758545.1 Streptosporangiaceae bacterium
CATCGGCGGCATCTCCATGAGCACGTCCTCGGTGAGCAGCCGCTTGAGACCCTCGACGTCGGCGTGCTCGAACGCCTTCATGTAGCGATCGACCCAGGCGCGCTGCTCGGCTGCGGACGGCTCGCTGAGAGGTTCCTGCCTGACCCCGGCTTCCTTCACCCGGGTACGTGCCCGCTGCAGGGAACTGTTCACCGATACGGCGGTGGTGCCGAGGATGTCCGCCGCCTCGGACGCGGAGAAGCTGAGCACGTCACGCAGGATCAGCGCACCGCGCTGACGCGCCGACAGGTGCTGCAGGGCGGCGGCGAACGCCAGGCGAAGAGTGCTGCGGTCGATCACGGCCCTAGCCGGATCGCCTCCGTTCAGCATCGAGTCCGGCAAGGGCTGGAGCCAGGCGAGGTTCTCTCCCTGGACGAACGGCCCGAGCGGGTCCGACGCGGCCACCACCCCCGACGGCAGCGGCCGGCGGCCGCGCGCCTCCAAGGCGGTCAGGCAGGCGTTCGTCGCGATCCGGTAGAGCCAGGTGCGCAGTGAGCTGCGAGTAGCGTCGTACTGCTGCCGCGTCCGCCACGCCCTCAGGTACGTGTCCTGGACCAAGTCCTCGGCGTCGTGAGCCGAGCCGAGCATCCGGTAGCAGTACGCCAGCAGCTCTGTCCGGAATGGTTCGATCAGGCGATCGAAGCCTTCCTCGGTTGCCGTCACGCCCACGCCCCTTCTCTGCTCCCACCAAGATTACCGAGCTGACTCCGGCACGACGCTGCGCAAACCCGCAGGCCCGGGCGTCAGCTTGGCAGGACGGCCGGGCTGTTGTGGTACGCCGCGACCAGCCAGGCGCCGTCACGCTTCTCCAGCACCCAGGTCGCGTACACCATGCGGTCGCCGGGGACCTCGGTCTCGCCGGGGAACCTGATGCCGGCCTCGCTCACCGCGACCGCGGCGTTCTCGCCCAGGAAGCGGATGGTCCCCAGCTTGTCGATGGCCGTGCTGCCCTTGAGGAAGGAGGCGAAGCCCTCGGCCATGCCCTGGCGGACTTCCTCCCTGGACTTGCGGTAGGTGCCGGGCATGATCACGGTGGCGTCCTCCGCGTAATCCGTGACGAAGGCGTCGGCGTCGCCAGCGTCCCAGGCCTTGTAGTGGCTTTCCAGGACGCCTTTAATGGCGGCCACGTCGTGCGGTCGGGTCTCGGTCATGGCTCTCTCCTCATCGCTTGCATTCCCCGTGCCTGTGACAGGCTCAGCGATACATACCGGCGAGGGCCCCGGAATTCATCGCGCCGGGCTGAAGAACTTTTCCGGCCCGTCCCCTACCCGGCTGGTGCGAGTTCCGCCGCGACTCGCCGCGCCTCGCGCAGGCCGCTTTCGATCGCGCCGTCGACGAAGCCGCCCCACAGGCTCGCGTTGTCGCTCGAGGCGAAGTGCACCACGCCCGCGGGCTGCTGCAGCCCGGCCAGATCACGGGTCAGCTGGCCGGGCCGGTGTGTCATCCAGGTGGTCCGTGACAGCGGGTCCTTCATCCAGTCGTGCGCGGCCACCTCAACGACCTCCAGCCCGGGACGCAGCGCGTCGACCGCGGCCTGCACGCCGGCGACGCTCGTCACGTCGAGCTGCGTGTGGTCGGGGCCGAACCCGACCAGGACCGTGCCGTCGTCGTCGACGAACTCGGTCTTCAGCACGCAGATCGGATGCCGCTGGCTCGCGTACGCGAAGAACCGCGGTACCCGGCCGCGTGCCTTCACCCAGACCTTCACGCCCTGCGACGCGACGGTCTCGGCGTTCGCCCGCTGCCAGGCGCCCGGCAGCCCCGGTTCCCACTCGATGCCCGCGATCGCGTTGACCGGCAGCGTCGAGATCACCCGCCGGGCGCGCGCCTCGGTGCCGCCGGCGCAGGTCACGACCGCGCCGTCCGCCGTCTGAGCGACCCCCGCCACGGTGGCGCCCAGCCGGATCTCGCCCGCGACGTCCGCCGCGATCGCCGCAGTGAACGCGCTCATGCCGCCGACGACCCGGTAGGTGGCCGATGCCTCGTGCATGAGCTGCCAGTGCCCGCCCGCCGCTGCCGTCCAGCGCAGCGCGCTCGACAGGCCGACCTGGTCGAGCCGGGCGTTCACGTGCCCGGCCCATACCGCCTCATTCGCGCTGCGCGCCTCGTCGTCCAGCCCGAGGGCGTCGAACCGGTCCTGGATGCTGAGCGCGTCCAGTCCGACGATCTCGCCGGCCGTCGGGTCGATGCCGCGCGGGATGGCGGCGCGGACGTCGTCCACGATCGCCTGCTGCCCGTCTGCGATGAGCGCCATGAACTCATCCAGCGTGCCCGTGCGCGGGGCGCCGCCCGCACCGAGCCAGTACGCTTCCTCGACCGCGCGGCTGCGCGTGACCTGGCGCCCGTACCGGGTCATCTCGGCCCACGTGTGCGGCTGCACCCAGTGCACCCAGGTGCCGCCGAGCTCCAGGTCGTGGCCGAGCCTGCGGTCGGTCCAGGTGCGCCCGCCGACACGGTCGCGGGCCTCCAGCACGAGCACGCCAAGCCCCGCGCGGCCCAGCTCGCGCGCGGCCACGAGCCCCGCGAACCCGGCGCCGATGACGACCACGTCGGCGTCCGCTCGGCCCGTGCGCGCCTGGCCAGTGCGCGGGCGGCTGGCCTCGGTCGTGAATTCAGGCATGGCTAACCTCCGTAACCACCGGTGCGTCCACTCATGCTGCATGCCGCGCGGACTAGTCCATCACAGGGCCGCTCACCCCGGGTGCGGCCAGACCGCCGTTCCATCTCACGCACGCCGTCGCTGGCGTGCGTGATGACGACTGCCAAGGCTTCTGCGGCATCGCGTCGCGGTCGCTTCCCGTGCGCTACGGGCGCATTCAGTTATCGTGCTGACGCGGGCCAGGGTGAACCGCGGAGCGGAAGCGTGCCGGGCAGCACGGTGCGGGGTCGCAGGAGGGTGCCGATGAGTCAGGAGGAGGACCGGCAAGCCGAGCTTTACGCCGCGTTCGAGGCGCTCGGCGGCCAGCTCACCTGGGACGAGCTCACCCGGCTGCGGGGCTCTGATGAGTACCGTCCGGCCCTGGTGTGGCAGGTCATGCTCCTGCTGGGCGGTGACGCCGCCGCGGCCGAAGAAGTCGTGCAGGCCTCGTTCGCTGCCCTTCAGGACGCGCGGAGCCAGCTGAGCGGTCCCGAGCAGGCGCGCCCGTGGCTGTACCGGGCGGTCGTGAGCAGGGCACGGTCCGTCCGGCGGCACCAAGGCGTCAGCGGGGAAGCCGACACCACGCGGTGCTCGCCCTTCCCCACCGACAACGCGAGGCTCTCGTTCTGCACACTTATATGGGCCTGTCCACGGAGCAAGCCGCGCAGGTGATGGGCATCAGTACCGGGGCCGCCAGAAGCCACCTGGCCGCGGCCATGT
>DAIOWL010000334.1:3497-7241 GCA_036758545.1 Streptosporangiaceae bacterium
CCCGCAGGTGGCCGTGGCCTCCCGCGCCCGCTGCTATCTCGTCTCCGGGCCCTGCCATCCTGGCGCCTCCCCACGAGCACGATGCAAGGGAAGCGTAGCGCTCCACCTCGACGACGAGCTAGAGCTGGGCTAGGCGGCGCGGCTCGGGATGATGACGTATTTCGAGCCGGTCGCCTGCCGGCCGTAGCCGGCGATCGCTTCGAGGGAGAGCGCGCCTGGGAGTGATACCTGCGCTGTGTAGCTGCTGGCGAACATAGTGGTGAGTCCGGCAGCGACCTGGTCACGCAACTGCGCAACGCGCGCCAGGCCGACCTTCTGCAGGAACGGCGTCAGCAGCCACCCGCCGATGCCCCAGGCCGTGCCGTAGCTGCGGGTCAGCTCGGTCGGGCCGCGGTCAAGCGATCCGTAGATGTAGACCTGCTTGTGCACGGCCGACCCGTACCTGCTGTAGCCGCCCGCGGCGGCGCTGGCGGCGGCTTCCATGCCCGTCAGGATCTGGCTCGCCAGCCGGCCGCCGCCGATGGCGTCGAAGGCAAGCGTGGCACCGGTTGCCTTGAGCGCGTCGATCAGTTCGGCCATGAAGCCGTCGGACGTGGAATTGCAGACGTGGACGGCGCCAGCCGCGCGGAGCATCGCTTCCTGGTCTGGCTTCCGCACGATGTTCACGAGCGGAATCTGCTGCTCGATGCAGAGCCGGTTGAGCATCTGGCCAAGGTTGGAGGCCGCGGCCGTGTGCACCAGCGCGCTGTGATTCTCCATCCGCATGGTCTCGACCATGCCGAGCACCGTCATCGGGTTCACGAACGAGGCTGCGCCTTCGATCGCCGTCGCTCCGGCCGGGAGCTCCAGGCACAGCGCGACGTTGACTGACCGGTACTGGGAGTACATTCCGCCGCCCGCCGCAGCGACGACCTTACCCAGCAGAGCCCGCGCGGCCGGAGACCCGCCCGCCGCCACGACCGTGCCCGCGCCCTCGTTGCCGACCGGCATAGGCGTCCCTACCCGGCCGGCGAGGCCGCGCATGGCGGCATCGGGGATGGGCGCGGTGACGACCGGGCGCTCAGCAGATCCGCTCGCCACTGCGGCGGCCATATCAGCCCCGCCGAAGAGCAGGCCCATGTCCGACGGGTTGAGCGGTGCTGCCTCAACCCTGATGAGGACCTCGTCTGGCCCCGGCTCCGACACCGGGACCGTGTCCAGGTACAGCTCGAGGATCTGATCGGCTCTGACCAGCGATCGCAGCTGGAGCGCTTCGGCCGGAATCTCTGCGGACATAGGTGACATCCTCTCAGAGCACGCGGGTCAGTCGCTCGTAACGCGCTGCTGATCGAGGACCCTCCGGTGCCCTCATGCTTGCTGACATCAATGACGAACCGGGTGACAGACTCTTGTCCGGGGACCTACCCGGAGCTGGACGATGCCGCAGGACCATGACGATCTCTCGCCCGCTGCCAGCGCATCCGCCTCGGCAGCCGCCGACTTCGACGCGGCTTTTTCAGCGGCAGCGGCATCCCCCGGAATTCGGCGGGTCTGGGAGTTCGCCGAGCCTGACCTGCCGCCTCAGGTCGAACCGTTCTCCTTTGTCTCGGCCGGCTTGCTGCGCCACGTGGCGCAGGCCCTGGACCTCTCGCCAGGGCAACGCTGGCTTCACCGCCATCGAGATGCAGGCCGAGCCCGAATGGCACGACCTGTGGACCCGCGTCTACCAGGTCGCCCTCGACCTAGGCGACCCAGGCGACGACGCGCTGCTCGCCGACCTGCAAGACGAAGCCCGGCACCGGCTGCCCATCGCCGATCTGGCCCACCGTGTCGTCATCACCGCAACCGCTCACGACCAGCCGACCGGACCAAGACGACGTTGACCAACCTTCACCGCAAAGGGGCTGACAAGCCGACCGGTCACACGTCTGCATCGTCATCGTTCGGCGCAATCGACACGGATGGCAGTGCTGGCAAGAGCTGCCTTGAACAGGTGCCACTGGTCACGAGGCCAGACATGCTCTGCGCGGCGGCTGACCGCTAGTCAAATAGCAAGGATGGGCTGGGCGAATGCCGCGATTATTGATCCGGGCATTGTCCTCAGGGACGCAGGAGCTAGCACAGCTGAACCGACCCCCCGGACAGCCGGCAACCGGGCCGGCTGATCCAGGTGGTTGCTCTCGGTGACAGGCTGCCCGTCAGCCTCCGCGTCCTCAGCTGCTGACTGGCGGCGAGGCATGGCCAAGATCTCGTCGTGCCGGGAGTTCGACCGTGTCCGCGGCTACTTAGAGACTGAGCCGGTGTGGCCGGGGCATGAAGATCGCCGACATAGGCCGGGCTGCGTTCAGGCGGCCTGACGGCCGGACCAGCTCTCGGCGAGGCGGGGCGCGACCGCGAGCAGCAGCCAGCAGTACTTGGCGACGTCGGGATTCACCCAGGCCAGGACGATTGACACGGCGATGACGAAGACGCTGGCCGCGACGCGGTACCGCGCCGCCCGCGTCTGCTGCGCGGTCTCGGGGGTTACCAGGTCCTTGCGGCTCCCGTAGATCACGGTCAGCTGGGTCGCCATGGTGGCGAGCAGGAGGTTGGCCGCGAAGATGTCGATGGCGAGCGGGTTGGCGGAGAACTTGCCGAGCAGGTCGCTGGTGAACGGCATGATGGTGATGGTGAACAGGAACGCGAAGTTCCACCAGGCCAGGCCCTCTTGCTGTCCGGTGATCCGGCGGAAGACCCGGTGGTGAACGAGCCAGAACTGGGCGATGACGTAGAACGAGATCACGTAACTGACCAGCTGGTCAGCACCTTTCCCGAGGTGAGCGGCGAGCTCGGAGGCCGAGTCGGGGTGGGTGAGCGCGGCCGGGGGCGGCACGTTCAGCTGCAGGACCAGCAGGGTGATAGCGATGGCCACCACGCCGTCCGACAAGGCGAGCAGGCGGTCCACGCCCGGCAGGTCGCCGCGCGGGTCGGCGGAGACGGGATCAGCAGGCATAGGCACCTAGCCTGGCACATCACGGCAAGCTGATCAGTGACCCCGGAGCGGGCAAGCACTGTGAAACGTGCCCTTGAAGACACTCCACGCGGAGCGGATGTTCGGCATTGACGGGTTATCCGTTGTCTGGTGCTGGACCCGGGCCGGTCTGCCCGGACGGTGGGCGGCAGACGGCGTGCTCGGCTGTCGCGACCAGCAGCCAGGCGATCTCGTCGACCGGCAGGTCGCGGCCGGTGTAGAGCAGGTCGAACGCGTCGAAGCTAGTGATCACGAACAGGATGTGGGCGGCGGCGTCGACGGTCAGGTCCGGCCGCAGGAGGTTCTGCTCGGCCAGCCGCTGCGCGAGGTACGCCATTCCGCCAGCCCGGTTGGCCTCGCCGCGCTGCACGGCGCCGGCGGTGGCCTCGGGGTCGAGCGCGGCCGTGGAGAACAACACCCGGTGCACGTCGCGGTAGGCCGCGAAGTACGCGCAGCTGGCGCGGATACCGTCGCGCAGGTGCTCGCGCGCGTCCGGGTGGGCGACCGCGGTGACGACCCGGTCGAAGCGGCCTCGCTCCATCAGGTCCTTGGCGACGGCGTCGAAGAGGCCGGCACGCGACCCGAAGATCAGGTAGACGGTGGAGCGGGCGACGCGGGCCGTCCGCGCGACGCCTGGCTCTGATGATGACGTCAGTCCAGGTAGTCGCGCAGGATGTCGGACCGGGACGTATGCCGGAGCTTGGACATGGTCTTGGACTCGATCTGCCGGATCCGCTCCCGGGTCACGCCGTAGA
>DAIOWL010000335.1:0-7230 GCA_036758545.1 Streptosporangiaceae bacterium
ATGGCCAGGGCTTCCGCGGTCAAGATGCCTCCGGAGGCGAACGCCGCGCACGGGTGTGAGGGCGCACGCCGCGTCCTCGCCCTGATGCTCACGTTCTCCGCCGACGATCACACCCTCACCGCCCGCCAGCTCGCCGAACGCACCGGCATCGCGCTGCCCAGCGTCTACCGCTACCTCACGCTACTGCGTGAGACCGGGCTGCTGGCCGGCGACGAGCGCGGCAGCTACCGGCTCTCGGCCCGGCTCGTCGGCCTGGCCCGGGCGGCGGAGGCCGCCGAGAGCATCATCGACGTAGCCGACCCGGTCATGCGCGACCTGTCCCTGCGGACCGGTGAGACCGTCATCCTGGTCCGGCTGATCGGCCGGTCGGCGGTCTGCGTGCATCGGGTCCAGTCCCCGCAGCAGCTCCGCATCTCCTTCGAGGCGGGCCAGCCGCTCCCGCTGGAACGGGGGGCCAGCGCCCGGCTGCTGCTGGCCAGCCTCGCGCCGCACATCCGCCGGGAGTACCTGGCCCCGCTGGCCGAACGGGACCCGGAGGCCGCGACCCTGCTCGAGAAGAAGATCCTCATCGCCGGCCAGCAGGGCTACGCGACCAGCGAGCAGGAGATCCACCGGGGAGTCTGGGCCGCCGCGGCTCAGGTCATGCAGGGCAAGCGCATGGTCGCGGTGCTCACCGTGCCCTCCCCCCTGGTCCGGGCGCCGGCCGAGCAGCGGACGCAGCTGCTGGGCCAGGTGCGGGCCTCGGCCCGCGCTATCGAGGACGGGCTGCGCCCCGCCCGGCGGTAGAGCCCGCCGATAGGCTTAAGACCCCGTAAATCCCCACGCCCCCGCTTATCCCACCGATTCCACCGTTATCCTTCCCGCATGCCGGAGTTCCGTGACGTGATCCCGGGTAGCCAGGTCAGCGTGAGCCAGCCGTCGCTGGCCGGGTTGCAGGCCGCGCTGGCCGCGGGCACACTCAGCTCGGCCGCCCTAACCGGCTTCTACCTGCAGCGCATCGAGCGGCTGAACCCGGCACTGCACGCGGTGATCACGGTCAACCCGGACGCCCCGGACGAGGCGGCGGCCAGCGACGCGGCGCGCGCGGTGGACGGCCCGCGGGGGCCGCTCGAGGGCATTCCGGTGCTGGTCAAGGACAACGTCCAGGTCGCGGGCATGCCGACCACGGCCGGCTCGCCCGCCCTGCTGTCCGCCGAACCCGGTGATGCCTTCCTGGTCTGGCGGCTGCGCCAGGCCGGCGCGGTGATCATCGGCAAGGCGAACCTGTCCGAGTGGGCCAACTTCCGCTCCACCCACTCGACCAGCGGCTGGTCCACCCTCGGCGGGCAGACCGCGAACCCGTACGCGCTGGACCGCAACCCGTCCGGGTCGAGTTCGGGGTCGGCGGCCGGGGTGGCCGCCGGACTGGCGCCGCTCGCGATCGGCACCGAGACCGACGGCTCGATCGTCAGCCCGGCCAGCGCTTGCGGCATCGTCGGCATCAAGCCGACGAACGGGCTGGTCAGCCGGCGCGGCATCGTGCCCATCTCACCGGTGCAGGACACCGCCGGGCCGATGGCGACGTGCGTGGCGGACGCGGCGGCCCTGCTCGCGGTGCTGGCCGCCGCCGACCCCGAGGATCCGGTCTCAGCCGCCGAGAACGAATTGGCCGAACGGGCCGGGGTGCACCCTTCCGCGACCTCTTACTCGCACGCCCTCGACGAGGCCGCGCTCGAGGGTGCCCGCCTGGGCATCTGGCGGGACGGTTCGGCGGCGGCCGGGCCGGCCACCGCGGCGGTGCTCGACGAGGTGGTGGCCCGGCTGCGCTCGCTCGGCGCCGTGCTGACCGACCCGGTGGAACTGCCCGGCGCGGACAAGATCGGCGAGCCCGAGTCCGCCGCGCTGAACTACGAGTTCAAGTACGGCATCAACGCGTACCTGGCCTACGTCGCGGAGTTCAGCACGGGCGGGACGCTGCCCGGCACGCTGGCCGAGCTGATCGACTTCAACAAGCGGAACTCCGACCTGGTGCTCTCCCGCTTCGGCCAGGAGATCTTCGAGCAGTCCGAGAGCACGAGCGGCGACCTGGCCGATGCGGCCTACCTGGCCTTGCGGCGGGACGCCACCCGGATGGCCCGCACCGCGATCTCCGCGCCGCTGGCCGACCACGAACTCGAGGCCATCGTGGCGCTGACCACGAACCCGGCCGGCCTGACCGACTACGTGCTCGGCGATCACGACGTGTTCGGCACCTCGAGCCCGGCCGCGGTGGCCGGCTGCCCGTCGATCACCGTGCCGGCCGGCTCGGTGTCCGGCCTGCCGGTCGGCGTGTCCTTCTTCGGCCCGCGCTGGACCGAGCCGCGGCTGATCGCCCTGGCCTACGCCTTCGAGCAGGCCACCCAGCACCGCCACCCCCCCACCCTCCCCCCCAGCGTCCGCTAACCCGCACCCTGCGGACTTCGCCACCCCACAGCCACCATGCCCCTCGCTTACCGCACAGGCCCTACTCCTACGGGCACGCAACCACGGCAATGTGACTCTGTGGTGGTCCTGACCACGGCGATGTGACATTGCTGTGGTTTGGTAGCCCGTTCGGTATCCCATGACCTGCCGTCGAGGCCGGGATCGCCTGGCCAGAGACGCACGATAACCTGACGAACATGGAGTCTTGGCGCCGAGCGGATGTCCCCGTACTACCGGGGAGCGGTCCGGCGCCACGGCTGCACGACACGGCCTCCGGCGAGCTGGTCCTGGCCGCGGCGGGCCCGGTGGCCACGCTGTACGCCTGCGGCATCACCCCGTACGACGCGACGCACATGGGCCACGCCGCTACCTATACCGCCTGGGACCTGCTGGTCCGGGCCTGGCTCGACGCGGCCCCGGAGACCCAGGAAACCCCGGGCCGCCCGGCCCGGTACACGGTCGTCTACGTGCAGAACGTGACCGATGTCGATGATCCCCTGCTCGAACGGGCGGAACGGGACGGCGAGGACTGGCGCGAGCTGGCCCGGCGGGAGACGCAGCGGTACCGCGAGGACATGGAGGCGCTGCGCGTTCTGCCCCCGGATCATCTGATCGGCGCCGTCGAGGCGCTGCCCGTCATCGAGCGGTTCACCGCCCGGATGGCCGACCGGGGCGCCCTGTACAACGTGGACGAGGACGTGTACTTCGCCAGGTCGGCGGACCCCGGGTTCGGCTCCCTGTCCGGGCCCGGCACCGCCTGCGGCTACGATCCGGCCGAGATGGCCGAGCTCGCCGCCGAGCGTGGCGGCGACCCGGACCGCCCCGGCAAGAAGGATCCGCTCGACGTCCTGGTCTGGCGGGCGGAACGGCCCGGCGAGCCGGCCTGGGACTCCCGGTTCGGGCGCGGCAGGCCCGGCTGGCACGTGGAGTGCGCGGCGATCGCCACCGAGTACCTGGGCACCTCCTTCGACGTCCAGGCCGGCGGCTCCGACCTCGTGTTTCCGCACCACGAGATGAGCGCTTCGCACGCCCGGGTCGCGCTCTCGCCGGCCGATCACCCGTTCGCGCGGGTGTACGTGCACGCCGGGATGGTCAGCTACCACGGCGAGAAGATGTCCAAGTCGCTGGGGAACCTGGTCTTCGTGAGCAGGCTGCTGGCCGACGGGGTGGACCCGATGGCCATCCGGATGGCCCTGCTCGCCCACCACTACCGTTCGGACTGGGAGTGGACCGACGCCGTCCTGGGCGACGCCCAGGCCCGGCTGGCCCGCTGGCGCGCCGCCCTGGCCCGCGCCGAAGCCGCTGCTCCCGAGGCCGTTACTGCCGATCTGGCCCCGGCGGCCGCCGCCGAGATGGTGCTGTCTGGCGTGCGCGCGCGGATGCGCGACGACCTCGACGCCCCCGGCGCGCTCGCCGTCGTGGACCACTGGGCCGACACCCTGGTCGCCGAGCCCCCCACCCGTATCACCGCCGAGGACCTGGCTGGCGCCCGCCTGGTCACGGCCACCGTCGACGCGCTCCTCGGGATCAGCCTGTAGGTCATGACCTCCCCGGCCCGGCGCGAAACCGCCAGAACCTCCGAAACCCCAGACGCCGCCGAAACCCCCGGAACCGTCCTGGCCTACTCCGGCGGCGTCATCGACCGGGCCGCCACCCAGCGGACCGAACCGGGCTGGGTCGACGCGACCCTGGCGGCAGCAAGCACACGGCTGATCCCGATGTGGCGCGATCAGTGCGTCGTGTCCGGCGAGCCCGCCGTGCCCGTCATCGTGCCGGCCGCCACGGCGGCGGCGGAAGCCGTGCTGAATTCAGCCATCGAGGTGGTGTTCCTCGGCCTCGACGACCACGGCGGGATCTTCGCCGCCGACTTGTCGCAGGCCGGGGAATCCGCGGCCGCCGCGGCAGCCGGCGGGGAGCGGGTCCTGGACGTGCGGGCCCTGGTCGGTACGCTCAGCCCGGCCGAGGCCGCCCTGCTGGGATACGCGCGCGGGATCCTGTACTGGCATCGCCATCAGCGTTACTGCGGCAGTTGCGGGTCCCCGACCCGCATCGGCCACGGCGGGCACCTCAGGACGTGCCAGAACGAGGCGTGCGCGCGCCTGCACTTCCCGCGGGTCGAGCCCGCGGTGATCATGCTCGTCGAGAACCAGGGCAGGTGCCTGCTGGCCCGGCACAAGGGTTCGGCGCCCGGATCGTACTCGACCCTGGCGGGGTTCGTCGGCGTCTGCGAGAGCCTGGAGGACGCGGTGCGACGCGAGGTCGCCGAAGAGACGGGCGTGCCCGTCGGGCCGGTGACGTATATGGCCTCGCAGGGCTGGCCGTTCCCGTCCGGGCTGATGGTCGGGTTCCGGGCCACCGCGCTGGCGCAGGCCGTTCATGTCGACGGCGAGGAAGTGATCGAGGCCCGCTGGTTTACCCGAGCCGAGCTCACCGAGCACGCCAGGGCGGCCGGGCGCCTGGGGCGCGAGGATTCGATCGACCGGTATCTGCTCCGTTCCTGGCTGGAAGACACCACCTGATGGTCCAGCGGCGCTGATTGTCAAATCACGCCGCCAGCCTGTGGATAACCCATCAGGTTATCCACAGGCGCCGATAACGAGCTCGAACCGCGCCGCCCGCCCACCGCATGCTGACGGAATGGTACAAATGCTCACCGCGGGTGATGACTCCCCGCGTCCCCAGCCGGACTCCCGTTTCCCGTGGCAGCACGGCCACCCAGACAGCGAGCCCGCCCCTGAGTCAGCCTCTGAGTCAGCCCCTGAGCCAGCCCAGGTGCGAGTCCGCCCGGGTTCGCCGGCCGAACTGCTCGCCATCGTGCCGCACCTGCTGGGCTTCGCGCCGCAGGCCAGCCTGGTGGTGATGGGAACCGAGCCGCCGCGCGGCCGGGTCAAGGTCACCCTCCGCTACGACCTGCCCGACCCGCCGGGCGCCGGGGTGGCCGCGGACATCGCCGCGCACGCCGTCGGCATCGTCGGCTCGCAGCAGCTGGAGGCGATGACGGCGGTCGGATACGGGACCGAAACCCTGGTCGACCCGGTCGCGTACGCGCTGCGCGACGCGGCCCGGCAGGCCGGGATCACGCTGCGAGACGTCCTCCGGGTCAAGGGCGGTCGCTACTGGTCGTACGCATGCGGTGACGAGGCCTGCTGCCCGGCGGCCGGCACGCCCTTCGATCCCGCCGCCAGCCCCGCCGCGGCCACCATGGCCGCCGCGGGAATGCCCGTGCTGGCCGACCGGGCCGAGGTGGCGGCGCAGGTCGCGCCGCTGGCCGGGGCCGACGCCGAATCCATGCGCCAGGCCACCCGCCGGGCTGAGCGGCACGCCGGCCAGTTGCTCAGCAGGGTCCGCAAGTCCGCCCGCCTAGGCGCCGCGCGGCAGATGATCGCCACCGCGGGCCTGAACGCGGTGGGTGCGATGATCGCCACCTATCGCGGCGGCGGCAGGTACGCCACCGACTATCAGCTGGCCTGGATCACGGTGGCACTGCGCGACCTGCGGGTCAGGGACGACGCCTGGGCCCGGATGAACCCGGAGCACGTGGACGCGCACCGGCGGCTGTGGATCGACGTGACCCGGCGGGCGCAGCCCGGATACGTGGCCGCTCCCGCGTCGCTGCTCGCGTTCGTTGCGTGGCAGGCCGGCGACGGAGCGCTGGCGAACGTGGCGCTCGACCGGGCGCTCGCCGACGACACGCGCTACTCGATGGCCCTGCTGCTCCGGCAGGTGATCACGGCCGGGGCGCCGCCGTCGCTGGCCCGGCTGCCGATGACCCCCGAAGAGGTGGCCGCCAGCTACGACGAAGCCGAGGATGACCCGGACGGCGACGATGACCACGAACTGGACCCCGACGTCCACGACCCGGACCCGACGGGTGAACATTGAGGTCAGAGCCGTGTTGAAGATCTGGGGATACACTGCCTGAGATGTTCGTCCGGCTCAGTACGGATCTCGGTCTTTGTCCGTCCGCGGCCGTTTCCATAATAGGTAACAGCCCTTAACCGGAAGGATGCCCGTGTTGGATGCCCGCACGACCTCTGGCGCCCACGAAGCCGAGGTCGCCCGGCTTGTCCAGGCCTACGCGGCCCTGCCGCCCGATGCGCCGGTCCGGCTGGCCAAGCGTACGTCCAACCTGTTCAGGTTCCGCGACGCTACAGCGGGTGCAACGGCCGAGCTCGACGTCTCCGCGTTCGGCCACGTGCTGAGCGTCGATCCGGCCACCAGGACAGCCCGCGTCGGGGGCATGACCACCTACGAGGATCTCTGCGACGCCACGCTCCCGCACCAGCTGATGCCGCTGGTGGTGCCCCAGCTCAAGACGATCACCCTCGGCGGTGCGGTCACCGGCCTCGGCATCGAATCCACCTCGCTGCGCAACGGCATGCCGCACGAGTCCGTCACCGCGCTGGAGATCCTTACCGGCGACGGCCGCGTCGTCGTCGCCACCGACGACAACGAGCACGCCGACCTGTTCCGCGGCTTCCCGAACTCCTACGGGACGCTCGGCTACAGCCTGTCTCTCACCATCGAGCTCGAGCCGGTCCGGCCCTACGTGCACCTGCGCCACTTCCCGTTCGACAGCGCCGAAGCCTGCATGGAAGCCGTCAGCCAGATCGCCGCCGAGGGCAGCTACCGCGGCCACAAGGCGGACTTCGTGGACGGGACCGCGTTCGCGCCCGACGAGCTGTACCTCACCGTCGGCGCGTACAGCGACGTGGCCCCGTGGCGCAGCGACTACACCGGCCAGCAGATCTACTACCAGTCGGTCCGCAGGGACAAGGAGGACTTCCT
>DAIOWL010000336.1:0-6387 GCA_036758545.1 Streptosporangiaceae bacterium
CGATCCGGACGCGGTGCGGCGCGAGCTGCTGGCCGCCGTGGGCGGGCGGACGCAATGGGCACCCCCGCCGGCGCAGCCGGCCGGGCCAGCAGAGCCGGAGCCGTCGTCGTGACGACGGAGGTCCCCGCGGGCGGCCTTTCCACGGTGCGCAACGCGGCCCGGCTGCTCAAGGTGTTCCGGTCCCGTGAGGCCGACCTCGGCGTCTCCGAGCTGGCCCGGCGGCTGGGCCTGGGCAAGAGCACGGTGCACCGGATGCTCACCACGCTGGTCGCCGAGGGGCTGATCGAGCAGAACCCGCGCACCGGCGGCTACCGGCTCGGCATCGTGATGTTCGAGCTCGGCCAGGCGGTGCGGGTGCACATGGACCTGCACGCCGCGGTCGGACCGGTGCTCGGCGAGCTGCGTACGCAGACCGGGGAGTCGTCCCAGGTCGGGGTATTGGACGGGCACGAGGTCGTGTACGTGGACCGGCTGGAGAGCGCGCACTCGCTGCGGCTGTTCACCGAGACCGGGCGGCGGGTACCGGTGCACTGCACCAGCTCGGGCAAGGTGCTGCTGGCCTACCTGCCGGAGGCCCGGCGGCAAGCGGTGCTGCGGGCGGCCCCGCTGGACGCGCTGACGCCGCACACGATCACCGACCGGTCCCAGCTCGCCGCGGAGCTCGACCGGGTCCGCCGGCGCGGCTGGGCCGAGGCCGTCAACGAACGCGAGGTCGGGGTCGCGTCCATCGCGGCGCCGGTGCGCGACATCAGCGGCGAGGTGATCGCCGCGATCAGCATCGGCGTCCCGCTGGCCCGGTGCAGCGTGATGGCGCTGCGCAGGCTGGCGCCGGTGATCATGGAAGCGGCCGAGGCGGCGTCGCGCCGTCTTGGCTGGTCAGGTGACCTGTCTCCGCAACAGCGAAAGGAAGGGTGAACCCCGAGATGCCGCTGACCGACGCCCCCGGCAAGGCCAGGGCGCTGTACGAGGCCCGCCAGTCCAGACAGCAGATCGAGCCGTTCACCGACGCCGACCCGGACCTCGGCATGGCCGACGGGTACGCGGTGCAGCAGGAGCTGGTCAAGCTGCTGCTGGCCGACGGCGACCGGATCGTCGGCTACAAGGTCGGGCTCACCTCCAAGCCGATGCAGAAGATGATCGGGGTGGACACGCCCGACTACGGGCCGGTGCTGGGCTCGACCGTCTACGCCGACGGCGACGCGGTACCGGTGTCGGCGTTCATCCAGCCGAAGATCGAGGCCGAGATCGCCTTCGTGCTCGGCTCGCCGCTGGCCGGCCCCGGGGTGAGCGTGCTGGACGCGCGCCGGGCTATCGCCGGGATGACCGCCGCGGTGGAGATCGTCGACTCGCGGTTCGCCGACTGGCGGATCAGGCTCGCCGACACGGTCGCCGACCTGGCCTCCAACGGCGCGGTCGCGATCTCCAGCCGGGTGGTGCCGCTGGAGGGTGTTGAAACCCTGATTCCGCGGCTGATCGGGATGGTGCTGACCCGGCAGGGCGACCTGGTCGACACCGGGGCCGGCGCGGCCGCGCTCGGCGACCCGGTCCGGGTGGTGGCCTGGCTGGCCAACACGCTGGGCTCGATGGGCGCCAAACTCGAGGCTGGGCATCTGGTCATGACCGGGGCGCTGCACGCCGCCGTGCCGATGCGGGCCGGAGATGTGTTCCGCGCCGAGTTCGATCGTCTCGGCCCGCTCACCGTCCGCGTTACGGAGTAAGGGGTGGCTGTCATGATTCCGGCTGATGAGATCGCGGCCCGGCTGACCAAGGCCCGGGCCGACCGCACGGCGATCGGCTCGCTGTCCGCGTCGTTTGACGGCTTCGACCTGGCGGCGGCCTACGAGGTGCAGCGGCTGCTCCGGCGCGAGGCAGGGCCGCTGGCCGGGTGGAAGCTCGGCGTCACCTCCCGGGCCAAGCAGGCTCAGGTCGGGGTGCACGAGCCGGTGCGCGGCCACCTGGCCGCCGCGGACGCACTCGACCTCGGCGAGCCGCTGGTGGTGGCGGAGCGCATCCAGCCCCGGTGCGAGCCGGAGATCGTGTTCATCATGGGTTCGGACCTGTCCGGGCCTTCGGTCACCTCGTCGGCGGTGCTGGCGGCCACCGCGGCGGTGGCGGTGGGCATCGAGGTGCTCGACTCGCGCTACACCGACTACAAGTTCACGATGCCGGACGTGGTGGCGGACAACACCTCGGCGGGGCGGTACGTGGTGGGTTCGGCCGTCCCGGTGACAGGCCTGGACCTGCGGCTTCTTGGTGTCGTTCTGGAGCACAACGGCGAGGTGGTGGCGACCGCGTCGGGCGCCGCCGCACTGGGCCACCCGGCGGCCGCGGTCGCCTGGCTGGTCCGCTCGCTGGCTGCGGAGAACGAGGGCCTGCGGGCCGGCGACATCGTGCTGTCCGGCGGGCTGACCGCCGCCGTACCGGTCAAGGCCGGGGACGTGGTGACTGCGACGGCGGACCGGCTCGGCTCGGTGGAACTCGGCTGCGTTTGATGGACCCGAACGGGCCTGCCGAACCCGGTGGACACGGCCCCGCCCTGGTGCCGCTGGACCGCCCTCCCGGGCGGACCCAGTGGGCGTTCTCGCATGCCGGGCGCGTTTTTGCGGTCTTCGAGGTCTCCGGGGACCTGATCGTCACCGACGGGGCCTGCCCGCACAACGGCGGCCCGCTGGCCGACGGGCTGGTCCGGGACGGCGTGGTTACCTGCCCCTGGCACTGGTACAGCTACGAGCTGGCCACCGGGCGGTGCCGGACGGCGGCCGGCTATTCGCTCCGCCGGTATCCCGTGGTGATGGCGGGCGGGCGGCCGCACGTGGCTCTTCCGGCGGTGGCACCGGCGCGGAGCTGGTCGCAGATCCTGCGGGAGCACGCCCGCCAGGAGGGTCCCCCAGCGTGAGCGGCGCTCTGGATCACGCGGCGGCGGCCCGGTCGCTGCGTTCGGCCCGGCGGGCGGGTCGCACGCTGGACGTGCCGCTCTCCCGTTCGCCCGGGTTGTCGCTGGCCGACGCGTACCGGATCCAGGACCAGATGACCGCGCTGCGGCTGGCCGACGGTGAGCGGCTGGCTGGGTGGAAGCTCGGCTACACCTCGGCGGTGATGCGGGCGCAGATGGGCATCGAGGCGCCGAACTTCGGGCCGCTGACCGACGCCATGCTCCTCGGCTCGCCCGCGGTGCTGCCCGCCGGGGCGCTGCAGCCCCGGGTCGAGCCGGAGATCGGGCTGCGACTGGGCCGACCTCTGCGGGCCCCGTGCTCGGCTGACGACGTGCTCGCCGCGTGCGACGCGGTCCTGGCCTGCCTGGAGATCGTGGATTCGGTCTGGTCGGGCTACCGGTTCACGCTGGAGGACAACACCGCGGACGGCTCGTCGGCCGCGTGGGCTGTAGTGGGGCCGCCGCTGCCTGTCTCGGACCTGGCTTCGCTGCCGGTGACGCTGTCGGTGGATGGGGAGGTGGTCGAGCGCGGTACTGGCGCCGCGGCGAGCGGGCACCCGGCCCTGGGAGTGGTGTGGCTGGCGGAGCAGCTCGCCGGGCGCGGACAGGCGCTCGAGCCCGGGGACCTGGTCATCACCGGCGGGCTGACCAGCGCGCACCCGCTCGAGCCCGGGCACAGTATCAGCGCGTCCTTCGGCGGCGGCCGCTGGCTGGCTGAGGTGCGCAGGTGCGTCAGTTCACCTTCCACGTGACGCCGGCCGGGGGCGAGTACGAGCACCGGGTACCCAGCCGGAGGGATCCGCGCAGGTGCGCGGCCAGTTCGGGGTGGACCGGCCCGATCTTGGACAACGCGTCCCGCACCCGGGCGCTGACGGTCTTCCGGGCCCGTTCGGCCTCATCGCCGAGCTTGCGGTCCCGGTGGCCGAGCCCGGCGGCCGCGGCGAGCTCGCGGATAAGCGCGTCGCGCTCGTTACCTAGCACCTCGGCTCGCCCGGCGCGGCCTGCAGCCTCGGCGTCCTCGATGTCCTCGGCCAGGCAGGCCAGCCGTTCCTGATAGGACTTCTTGGCCCGCTGGTCCAGCACCGGGTCGGCGCCCATCCGGGCGAGGTGGTGCCCGACCAGGGTCAGGACGTGCACGTCGGCTCCGCGGGCGCCGATCAGGGTCGCGATGTCGGCCAGGCCCTTGGAGTCGGGCAGCTGGACCCGCTTGCCCTCGAAGCAGAGCAGCCTGACGCCGTTCACCAGCCGCAGCTCGTTGGGGGCCTGACTGGCTGCTTCGAGCCTGGCCAGGGCCTGCTCCGACAGGCGAGCCCAGCC
Organism: Streptosporangiaceae bacterium; assembly: GCA_036758545.1. Classification (GTDB taxonomy): domain Bacteria; phylum Actinomycetota; class Actinomycetes; order Streptosporangiales; family Streptosporangiaceae; genus Palsa-504. The sequence continues at coordinate 4,250 of DAIOWL010000336.1, forward strand.
GGCGGCGCCGAGCCGTTCGTGCATGGCCAGGGCGGCGCGGAAATGCGCCCCGGCGGCGGCGGTGTCGCCGAGGGAGGCCGCGAGCGCGCCGAGATGGTGGTCGACGGCGGCGTGGTACGACGCGCAGCCGCCCACGACGACGTGGCTGCCGGCGTACGGGAGGAGCCGCTCGTACACCCATGTCCGCTGGGCGTCCGAGCCCGCCGCCGCGAAGACGACGGCGGCCGCCGCGAGTGCTTCCAGGCCCGTCCACATCGTGATGTCGAGCACGCTGAAGTCACCGAGCGCCGCCGCCGCGGCGGCGTCCTCACCACGGGCGGCGAACGGCCACGCCTTGAACACCGGGAGCATCGGCCACAGCGGGTCGGTGGCGTCCAGCTCCATCGCCGGCGCGCTGACCCCGAAGACGGTCAGCGCCGCGCGGGCGGTGCTGAAGCAGCCGACCGCGTCGGGCTCGCCGATGGCCAGGCCGAGTTCCAGCGCCTGCTCGCCGAGCCGCGCCGCCTCCTCGGCCCGGCCGGCCAGCTGGGCGAACGTGGCCTGCCGGGTCAGCGCGCCCCAGCGGCCCCGGGCATGACCCAGCTGGCCGGCCAGGGTGACATAGGTGAGCAGCTCGTCCCGGCCGACCGGGTCCCCGAGTTCCAGCAGGGCCGCGGCGCGCAGCAGGTGCGCCTCGGCCGCGAGATCGTCGTCGCCGCTGGCCTGCGCGGCGTCGAGTATCTCGGCGATGACGGGCAGGCGGAGGGCGGCGGTGCCCGCAACCCACGTCGCGTCGTGCACGGCCAGCTTGGCCGTGGCCAGCGCGCTGGCGTCCCCCGCGGCCGCCGCCAGCCGCACGGCCTCGTCCGCAGCCCTGATGACCTCGGCGCCGGGCAGCTGGTCTGTTCCGTGCCGGAGCGTACGGGCCAGGGCCGCGAGCACCCGGGACTGCAGGACCACCGGTCCGCCGGCGGCTTCCAGCCGCCGCGACGCCTCGCGGAGCAGCTCGAGCAGTTCCGCGTTCTGCGCCCCCGACCTGTACCCGAGCGTCTGGATGCCGAGCGCCGCCCGGGCCAGCCCTATCGCGTCGGCGGCCATCCGGCTGACGTCGGCGGCCTCACGGTATCGCTGCGCGGCCAGGTCGGAGCGCCCGGTCCGCTCGAGCGACGCCGCCAGCTCGAGCAGGATCTCGAGGCGCTCCGCGGTGACGGCACCGCGTTCGGAGATGACGTGCAGGGCCCGCAGGTAGTGCGCACAGGCATCCTCGTGCCCGAGACGCGCGGTGGCTTCCCTGGCCGCGAGGAGCGAGTATCCGAGCGCGTCCTGCCGCGCCGACGGTCCCGCGGCCAGCAGATGCGCCGCGACCCGGGCCGCGGGACCCGCCCGCGCCTGGAGCGCCCGGCCGACGGACAGGTTGATCGCGGTCCTGGCGGCGGGGCTGAGGCCGTCGAGGATGGTCTCGCGGTAGAGATCGTGGCTGAACCGCGGCTCGGAGGTGCCGGTGATGACGCCGGCCTGACGGGCCTGGTCGAGAAGGCTCAGGGCCGCGGCCTCGTCGCCGGCCGTGACCTCGTGACCAGCGGCCGTGCCGTGCGCTAGCAGGGCGACGTCGATGTCGCGGCCGGCGATGGCCGCCCACTCCAGCAGCCGGACGCATTCCGTGGAGAGCCGGGCCAGCCTGCGCCGCAGCGTCTCCGCGACGCTGGCCGGGATCTGCGTGGGCTGCTGCCATGAGCCCTGGGCCGCCAGCAGCCACGTCAGCTCCCTGACGAAGAACGGGTTGCCGCCGCTGCGCTGCCACAGCTGGGCGGTGACCTGCACCGGAAGCGCCGTCCCGGCCAGTTCCCGGGCCAGCGAAATCATCGGTCCCAGCCCAAAAATAGCAATATCCGAGCCGTCCTCGAGCAGTTCCGCCTTTCCCACCGGAATCGCTTGCGGTTCCGGCTTACGCGACACGCCAACAACCGTCCCGCGCGGATAGCGGATTGCGGCCGGCACAGGCAGCTCAAGCGCGGTTTTCATCATGTCTGCCAGTTCGTCCTCGTCCTTGGGCGCCATCAGCGTGATGTCGGGAATACCGCGGAGATAGGCGATATCGAAGAGCCCATGGTGCGTGGGACCATCGTCGCCGGAAAGCCCAGCGCGGTCCATGCAGAAAA
>DAIOWL010000336.1:6397-7210 GCA_036758545.1 Streptosporangiaceae bacterium
GTCAGCTCCCTGACGAAGAACGGGTTGCCGCCGCTGCGCTGCCACAGCTGGCCGGTGACCTGCGCCGGAAGCCTGGTGCCGGCCAGCTCCCGGGCCAGCGCGCCCACGTCATCCGGCGTGAGGCCGGCCAGCGGGAGCTGCTGGGCCTGCCCGGCGATCATGCGCAGCTCCGGGGACGCCTCGGTGTCCCGGTAGGCACCCAGCAGGGCCACGCGCTTGGTGCTCAGGGCCCGGGCCAGGAAGCCCAGCAGCCGCAGCGACGGCTCGTCCGCCCAGTGCAGGTCGTCGAGCACCACGAGCACGGGCCGGTCGTCGGCTAGGCGGCCGAGGCAGCGCGCTGCCGCCTCGAACAGGCGGAACCGGGCGTCGGCCGCGGCGCCGGCGCCTGCCGGTGCGGCCGAGCCGGAGGTGGGCTGTACCAGCCAGCGCGCCTCGCCGAGGTCGGCCGCTGGCAGGCCGCTGCCCTGCAGGACCTGTGACCAGGGCCAGTAGGGCGGCGCTCCGTCGCCCTCCCAGCAGAACCCGCGCAGGACGAGGGGAACCGGCCCGGCCTGCCGGATCAGCTCGGCCAGCATCGCCGTCTTGCCGATGCCGGCCTCGCCGCTGATCATCAGGAGCTGCCCGGTGCCGTGGCTGGCATCGGCAAGTACCAGCCTGGCAGCGGCCAGTGCCTGCTCCCGGCCGATGAGCCGGTCGGCTCGACTCATGGCACCATCATGGCTGGTCAGGGTCGCAGTTCCAACACCAGGTTTACCGGGGCCGGAACGTCGAGCCGGCGGACGCGGCCGAAGCCGGCTGCGGCCGCCGTGGCCC
>DAIOWL010000337.1:0-7184 GCA_036758545.1 Streptosporangiaceae bacterium
CACGAGACCGGCGCCCAGGGCGACGGCGGACACCTTGATAAGCCTCCGAAGCACCCCACTCTGCCTGCTCATATTGGCCCTTCTCACGTTGCTGCTCCAGGCATGTCGGCGAGCACCGACCGGATGACCTGGCCGGACCAGGCCAGCAGCTCAGTATCCCGCAACGGCTGCCCGCCGATGGGGGCAGTCTTCGGCACTGGTACGAGCATCGTACGCACCGTCGGCTTGACCACCGTCTTCGGGTACAGGCGCTGCACCCTGACCTGCCGCGAGTCGGGCAGCTCGACCGGCGCGAACCTGATGTGATTGCCCGCCGCGGTGATGTCGGTGAGCCCGGCCCGCCGGGCCGCGGTACGCAGCCGCGCCACCTCGAGCAGGTTGAGTACCGGCTCCGGCGGCTCGCCGAACCGGTCGGTCAGCTCCTCGAGCACCGCGGTCACGTCGGGCTCGGAGTCGATCGCCGCGATCCGCGTGTACGCCTCCAGCCGGAGCCGCTCGCCCGGCACGTAGTCGTGCGGGATGTGCGCGTTGACCGGCAGTTCCACCCGCACCTCGGGCTTCTCCGCCGGGCCGTCGCCCTTCAGCTCGCTGACCGCCTCGCCGATCATCCGCACGTACAGGTCGAACCCGACCCCGGCGATGTGCCCGGACTGCTCGCCGCCCAGCAGGTTCCCGGCGCCGCGAATCTCCAGGTCCTTCATGGCCACGTACATGCCCGCGCCCACCTCGGTGTGCTGGGCCACGGTGGCCAGCCGCTCGTGCGCCGTCTCGGTCAGCGAGCGCTCCGGCGGGTACAGGAAATACGCGTAGGCCCGCTCCTTGGCCCGGCCCACCCGGCCGCGCAGCTGGTGCAGCTGGGACAGGCCGTACATGTCGGCCCGGTCGATGATCAGGGTGTTGGCGTTCGGGATGTCCAGGCCGGATTCCACGATGGTGGTCGCCACCAGCACGTCGGACTTCCGCTCCCAGAAGTCGACCATGATCTTCTCGAGCTCGTGCTCGTTCATCTGCCCGTGCGCGACCGCGATCCTGGCCTCCGGCACCAGCTGGGCGAGGTCGGCCGCGACCTTGCGGATCGAGCTGACCCGGTTGTGCACGAAGAAGACCTGGCCGTCCCGGAGCAGCTCGCGCCGGATGGCCGCGGCGACCTGCTTGGCGTCGTAGGCGCCGACGAACGTGAGCACCGGATGCCGCTCCTCGGGCGGGGTCAAGATGGTGGACATCTCCCTGATCCCGGCCACCCCCATCTCCAGCGTCCTGGGAATGGGCGTGGCGGACATGCCCAATACGTCGACCTCGGTGCGCAGCCGCTTGAGGTACTCCTTGTGCTCGACGCCGAACCGCTGCTCCTCGTCGATGATCACCAGGCCGAGCCGGGAGAACCTGGTCTCCGGGGAGAGCAGCTTGTGCGTGCCGATGACCACGTCCACGCTGCCGTCGGCCAGGCCGGCCAGGGTCTCGTCGGTCTCGGCCTTGCCCTGGAAACGGGACAGCGGCCGGACCTTCACCGGGAACGGGGCGTAGCGCTCGGAGAACGTGGAGAAGTGCTGCTGCACCAGCAGCGTGGTCGGCACGAGCACCGCGACCTGCTTGCCGTCCTGCACCGCCTTGAACGCGGCGCGGACCGCGATCTCGGTCTTGCCGTAGCCGACGTCACCGCAGATCAGCCGGTCCATCGGCACCGGCCGTTCCATGTCGACCTTGACCTCGTCGATCGCGCCGAGCTGGTCCGGGGTCTCCACGTAGGGGAAGGCGTCCTCGAGCTCGCGCTGCCACGGGGTGTCCGGCCCGAAGGCGAACCCGGGCGAGGCCATCCGGGCCGAGTACAGCCGGATCAGCTCCGAGGCGATCTGCCGGACGGCCTTGCGCGCCCGGCCCTTGGCCTTGGCCCAGTCCGCCCCGCCGAGCCGGTGCAGGGTCGGGGCCTCCCCGCCGGAGTACCTGGTCACCTCGTCCAGCTGGTCGCTCGGCACGTACAGCCGGTCCGGCGGCTGACCCCGCCTGCCCGGCGCGTACTCGATCACCAGGTACTCCCGGGTGGCGCCGGCCGCGGTCCGCGAGGTCATCTCCACGTACCGGCCGACGCCGTGCTGCTCGTGCACCACGTAGTCGCCGGTCCTGAGCTGCAGCGGGTCGACGCCGCCGCGCCGCCGGCTGGGCATCCGCCGCATGTCCCTGGTCGTGGGCAGCCCGGCCGGGTGCCCGGCCAGGTCGCTCTCGGTGAGCAGGGCGAGCCGCGCGGCGGGCCAGACGAAGCCGTTCTGGATCCGGGCCGTGGTCACGTAGGGGACGCCGGCCTCGGGCGGCTCGGTGACGTCCTGCAGCCGGGCGCCGATGTTCTCGCCGCGCAGCATCTCGGTCAGCCGCTGGGCCGGCCCGTGACCTTCGGTAACCAGCACGACGCGCCAGCCCTCGGCCAGCCAGTCGCGCACGTCGGTGAGCATCCGGCTGGCATCGCCGCGATACGACGGCGCCAGAGAAGCATTGATCCGGAACGGGCCGGGCTCACCTGGCTCGTTCGGCGCTCCTGCTTTGGCTGGGTCGGCGCCAGCCCCTGGATCCTCCGCGTCGGTCACCCCGAACGGCGCGATCGTCCACCACGGCAGGCCGAGGGCGGCCGCCGCGGCGTGGACCCGCTCGATCGGCTGGAAGGCGGCGGGTCCGAGATCCACCGGCGCCTCCCCGCCGGCCGCCGCGTTGACCCAGGAAGCCTCGAGGAACTCCTGGCTCGTGCGGACAAGTTCCTCGGCGCGGGCGCGGACCCGCTCCGGGTCGCAGGCCAGCACGAGGCCGCCCGCCGGGACGTAGTCGACGAGCAGTTCCATGCGTTCGGCCAGGACCGGCGCGAACGCCTCCATGCCCTCGACGGCGATGCCCTCGGCCAGCTTGCCCAGTACGTCGGCCAGGGCCGGATGGGTATCGGCGAGTTCCTTGGCCCGGTCCCTGACCGCGGGGGTCAGCAGCAGCTCGCGGCACGGCGGCGCCCACAGGCCGTGCTCGGCCGGGCCGATGCTGCGCTGGTCGGCGACCTTGAAGTAGCGGATCTCCTCGATCGTGTCGCCGAAGAACTCGATCCGGAGCGGGTGCTCCTCGGTAGGCGGGAACACGTCCACGATGCCGCCGCGCACGGCGATCTCGCCGCGGCTGCCGACCAGGTCGGCCCGCGAGTAGCCGATCTCGACCAGCCGGGCGAGCAGGTCGTCGAGCTCGCACTCCTGGCCAGCCTGCAGCGTGACCGGCTCGAGGTCGCCGAGCCCGGCCACGATCGGCTGCAGCATGCTCCTGACCGGGGACACCACGACCGTCAGCGGCCCGTTCGGCTCGCCGGATGGCGCCGGGTGAGCGAGCCGCCGCAGCACGGCCAGCCGCTGCCCGACCGTGTCCGAGCGCGGCGACAGCCGCTCGTGCGGCAGCGTCTCCCAGCCGGGGAAGAACGCCACGCTGTCCGGCGGGAGGAACGAGCCCAATCCGGCGGCTAGGTCCTCGGCCTCCCGGGCGGTAGCCGTGACCGCGAGCACGAACCCGGCCCGCTGTCCCTGCGCGTCGGGCCGGTCGCCCCGGGCGAGAGCAGCCGCCAGCACCGGGCGCAGCGCCGGCGGTGCCACCAGGTCCGTATCGACCGGGTCGGTACCGGCTCCCGCGCGCGCGAGTACGTCGCGCAGTTGCGGGTCGTCGTCGAGAATGTTGAGCAGTCCTGCGAGGCTCATGATGTCCTTGTGATCGCCGTTAGTCCCTCGTGTTGGCTGCCCCTCGCCCCGGATCTAGCCGGGTGCGGGCAGCACGAACCGGCCGGGTCCAGGCAGACCCGGCTATCGGCGGAACCCTTCAAGTTTACGCGTTCCGCGGCCGCCGCGCGCGTTCGCACCCGCTCCGCGACAGCTCGCCCCGCCCCCGCGCCGGGTTCGCACCGGCCTGCTATTCACAACGCCATGAACGCCGGGTTCATGCCGCTGCGATGCTTGCAGTTTTCGGGTGCGGAGTCGCCGCGTTCATGCCGCTCGACCTCACATCCGACGTCAGCCACACCAATACTGCCTCGGTGCGGAGTAGACGCCTTGCCTTCCGCCCAGACCCCGAGGCAGCCGCGGCCGCCTGACCGACGCGCACGACGACGAGATGCGGTACGTGATAAGAAAGCCCGAGGACCGCTTCGCGCGAGTAGTGTGACGTCTTGCCGGGGGCCTCCCTTCCCGCTCCGGACCGATGGCAGGTCCGTGGACCGCCGTGATTGTCGCGTACCTGGAGCACGCTGGCATACCGTGTCAGCATCACGTTCGGAGGCACAGCTGACTGACCAGCCTTCTTCAGCGGCTCCGCCGGCCTTGCCCGCGGAGCTTGCCGACTGGCCTGCCTGCACGCTCGGCGAGGACCAGCTCGGCGACCTCGAGCTGCTCACCTCGGGGGCGTTCGCGCCGCTGCGCGGCTTCATGGACGCGGCCGAGGTGACCGCGGTGACCGAGCACGGCACGCTGGCTGACGGCACGCCCTGGCCGGTGCCGGTGACCCTGGACGTGCCCGCCGGGGCGGTTCCCGCCGACGCCACCCGGCTGGTCCTGCAGGATCCGGAGGGCTCGCCGCTGGCCGTGCTCTCGATCACCGAGCGCGCGCCGATCTCCTCCGGATCCGACGATTCCGGGCTGGTCCGGCTGGCCGGGCCGGTCACCCCGCTGCGCGAGCCCGAGCACGGCCCGTTCCGTCAGCTGCGCAGGCGCCCGGACGACGTTCGGGCCGAACTGGCCGGCGGGTCCCCCGGGGGGAACGTGCTCGCCTACGCGACCCGGCGGCCCCTGAACAAGCGGCACATCGGCCAGTTGCGCCACTACGCGGGTCAGCTGAACGCCCGCCTGCTGGTGCTGCCCCTGGTCTGCGGGCCGGCCGAGATCGTGACCCGGCCCGAGGCGCTGGTCCGCGCGGTCCTGGCGGCCAGGCAGCATCTGCCGGCCGGCACCCTGGTGGTCCCGGTGCCGCTCGCGCCGCGCGGCGGCGGGACAGATCTCGACCTGCGCGCCCAGGGCATCGTCGCCGCGGCCTACGGCGCTACCCACCTGCTGGCCGACTCGTCCGACGTGACGGGCTCGCCCACCGGTACCAGGAACGGCACGCTGACGCTGCCCGGAGTGCCGATCCCGGTCGTCAGCGCGGGTGAGTGGGCATACGACCCGCGCTCGGAGGTGTGGCGCCCGCTGGCGCTGATCGAGCCGGGTGCCGAGCAGGACGAGCTGACCGCCTCCGAGCTCGGCGCGCTGCTCGATTCCGGCGCCGAGGTGCCCGGCTGGCTCGCCCCGCCGAGCGTGGCCCGTGAACTGCGCCGGGCCCGGCGGCCGCGGGCCGAGCGCGGGCTCGCGATCTTCTTCACCGGGTTGTCTGGGTCCGGCAAGTCCACCATCGCCCGCGGGCTGGCCGAGGCGCTGACCGAACGCGGCGACAGGACCGTCTCGCTGCTCGACGGCGACCATGTCCGGCGCCTGCTGTCCGCCGGGCTGACGTTCTCCCGGGCCGACCGGGACCTCAACATCGCCCGCATCGGCTACGTGGCGGCCGAGGTGGCCCGGCACGGCGGCATCGCCATCTGCGCGCCGATCGCGCCCTACGCGGAGGCGCGCGCGGCCGCGCGCCGGATGGTCACCGAGGTCGGCGACTTCCTGCTCGTCTACGTGTCGACTCCGGTGGACGTCTGCGCGGCGCGCGACCGCAAGGGCCTGTACGCCAAGGCCCGCGCCGGGCTGATCGCCGGTTTCACCGGCGTATCCGATCCCTACGAGGAGCCCCGCGACGCCGACCTGGTGCTCGATACCTCGGTGATGACGCGCCAGGAGGCCGTGGACGCCGTGCTGAAGCTGCTCACCACGGGCGGCTGGCTGGACGGCCCGGATGAGAAGGCCGAGGCGGGCGGGGCAGCGACCGCCACGGTGTCTCGCGGGGGCGAGGGGCGCGACGGGTCAGCCGCGGTGCTCCGGGTCGGCCCGTTCGGCCCGGCCGTCCGCCGCCTGTAGCCGGATGTCGTCCCCGGTCAGTCCTTGTCTTCGGCCCGAGCGCCTTCCTCGAGCCTGGCCCGGAAGCCCGGGCCCCGGGGACGCCGGTTCTTCAGCCGCGCCATCAGCGCTCCCGACATGACGTCCCGCTGCCGGGACAGCAACACGAAGCTGAGTATCCCGCTCACCACGAAGGCCAGCGCGAGCAGCAGCAGCCCGCGCGCGCCCACCAGGTAGAGCAGGACAACCGACACGACGAGCAGCACGATCCGGGCTGACGTGTAGGCGAGGGTGGCACGCATAGCAGCCTCAGCATAGTCAGTCCGGGGCGAGCGTCGCCGCCAGCAGGGCGGGATCGATGTTGCCACCGGACAGCACCGCTACCGCCGTCGCCGCCGGCGGCAGCTCCTCCCGGTGGTACAGCCACGCCGCGACCGCGGCCGCGCCGCCGGGCTCGGCCACCAGCCGGGCCTGGTTCGCGAGCAGCCGGACCGCCGCGAGCATCTCGTCCTCGGTCACCGTGACGATGTCCGCCACCAGCGCACGGATGTGCGCGAACGGCAGCGCGCCGACCTGCTCCACCCGGAGCGCGTCGGCCACCGTGGCCGAGACGTCGGCCGCGGCCCAGCTGACCCGCTCGCCGCGGCGCAGCGACTCGCGGGCGTCCGCGGCGAGGGCGGGCTCGACGCCCACCACGGCCGCGTCCGGGCAGCAGCCCCGGACGGCCGCGGCAATCCCGGAGATGAGCCCGCCGCCGCTGACCGGTACCAGGACCAGGCCGACCTGGGGGCAGTCGGCCGCGATCTCCAGGCCGACGGTGCCCTGGCCCGCGATGACCGCCCGGTCGTCGAACGGCGGGATCGGCACGTACCCGTGCCTGGCCACCAGCTCCTCGGTCGCGGCCACCCGCGCCGCCAGGGTCGGCTCTACCCGTATCAGCTCCGCGCCGTAGTACTCGATCGCGTCCGTCTTGACCGCCGGCGCCGTCCGCGGGACCACCACCACCGCCCGCACACCCAGCAGGGCCGCGGCGTAGGCCACCGCATGACCGTGGTTACCGCTGGAATGGGCCACGACTCCGTGCTCCCGGGCGGCCCGCTCGCTCGCCATGATCGCGGTATACGCCCCGCGCAGCTTGAACGACCCGGTGGGCTGCAGCGACTCGGGCTTGACCAGCAGCGGCGGCTCGAGCCTGGCCACCGGGATCAGCGG
>DAIOWL010000338.1:0-6065 GCA_036758545.1 Streptosporangiaceae bacterium
CGTGGGCATGATGATGGCGGTGAGCTTCGAGCGGTACGGTCGGCTCTACTACCTCGACCCGGGAGCCCATACGCCGGCCATCGGTGACAAGGTGCTGGTGCCCACCGACTCGGGACCCGAGGTGGCCCAGTGCGTCTGGGCGCCGCAGTGGGTGTCGGAGGAGATCGACGGCTTGCCGGTCTGCGAGGGAATCGCCACCGAGGACGACCTGGCCCGGGACGAGAGCAACCGCAAGCGGCGGGCCGAGGGCCGGCTCGCCTCCCGCCGCCTGATCCGCGAGCACCGGCTGCCGATGAAGGTCACCGCGGTGGACTTCATCGGCGCGGACAACGTGTTCGTGGTGTACTTCAGCGCGCCGCACCGGGTGGACTTCCGCGCGCTGGTCCGCGACCTGGGCGGCCGGCTCAAGGCGCGGGTCGAGCTGCGCCAGATCGGCCCGCGGGACGAGGCGCGGCTGCAGGGCGGGATCGGCCCGTGCGGCCGCGACCTGTGCTGCGCCACGTTCCTGAAGGACTTCGAGCCGGTGTCGGTCCGGATGGCCAAGGACCAGGAGCTGCCGGTGAACCCGCTGCGGATCGCCGGCGCGTGCGGCCGGCTGATGTGCTGCCTGAAGTACGAGCACCCGCTCTACCAGGACTTCCGCAAGGACGCCCCGCCGGTGGGCGCGACCGTCACCTCACCGGAAGGCCCGGGCACGGTGATCGGCCACAACGTCCCCTCCGACACGGTGGTGGTCAAGCTGGCCGCCGACGGCCGGGCCGCGCCCTGCCCCAAGGCCAGCGTGTGCGGGTCGCGGAAGGCGTACGAGTCCATGCACGGGAAAGGGTGAGACCCGGGCGCCGTAGCTGGCTGGCCGCCGCGGCCATCCTGCTGGCCGGGTGTTCCAGCAGCTCATCGGTCCCGAACGACCAGCCTTCCACGTCCCCCGCCTACTACGCGCAGCACCTGGCCTGGCAGCCCTGCGAGAACGGCTTCCAGTGCGCCCGCCTGCTGGTTCCCTTCGACTACACAAGCCCCGGCGGTCCGCGCTTCTCCCTGCCGGTCATCAAGCTCCCGGCCACCGACGCCGCCCACCGAGTCGGCGCCCTGGTGGTCAACCCGGGCGGCCCGGGCGGCTCGGGCGTGCAGTACGCGCTCGCGGCGCGCGGCGAGTTCCCGTCCGCCGTGCGGGCCCGGTTCGACATCGTCGGCTTCGACCCGCGCGGGGTGGGCGGCAGCGAGCCCGCGGTGTCCTGCATGACAGGCCCGGAGCTGGACACGTACCTGTCCACCGACGAGATGCCGGACAACGCCGCGCAGCTGGCCACCGTGGTCCGGCAGGGCAAGTTCTACGCGTCCCGGTGCGAGCAGAACTCCCGGGCGCTGCTGCCGTACGTCGGCACCCAGAACGCGGCCCGCGACCTGGACGTGCTCCGCGCCGCGCTCGGCCAGTCCCGGCTCACCTACCTGGGCAAGTCCTACGGCACCTACCTGGGCACCTGGTACGCCCAGCTGTTCCCGCACCGGGTCAGGGCGCTGGTCCTCGACGGCGCGGTGGACCCGGACACGCCTGGCCTGCAGTCCGACGCCATCCAGGCCGAAGGGTTCCAGACCGCGTTCGGCTCGTTCGCCGCGTGGTGCCGCGCGCGTTCCGGCTGCCCGCTGGGGCAGAATGCCGCTGGTCAGCTGGAAACCCTGATCGTTCGGGCCAATTCCCGGCCGTTGTCGCAGGAGCTCGGCACCGGCCAGGTGGCGAGCGGCGCCCTGCTGCTGAACGGGGTGGCCGCCGCGCTGTACAGCAAGTCGACCTGGCCCGACCTGAAGGACGCGCTAGTCAACGCGTTCAACGGTGACGGCACCGTGCTGGTCCAGCTGGCCAACCTGCTGCTGGAGCGGAACGCGGACGGGACCTACGCCAACCTGGTCGACGCCAACACCGCGATCAGCTGCGTGGACCGGCCCTGGCCGCGGTCGCTGGCCAGCTGGCAGACGGCGGCGTCGGCGGCCGAACGGGCGGCGCCGCTGTTCGGCGCGTCGATCGTGTGGGGCAACCTGCCCTGCGCGTACTGGCCGGTGCCGGCCGCGCCGCCGGTCGCGATCAAGGCCGCGGGCGCGCCCCCCATCCTCGTGGTCGGGACGACCCGCGATCCGGCGACGCCGTACCGCTGGGCGCGGGCGCTGGCCGGCGACCTGTCCTCCGGCGTGCTGCTCGGCTGGAACGGCGACGGGCACACCGCCTACGGCGAGGGCAGCTCCTGCGTGGACACGATCGTGAACGCGTACCTGATCAGCCTGAAGGTGCCGCGGAGCGGGACGCTCTGCCCCGGAGCCCCGTCTTTAGCTGGGCCGTGACCCCCAGGGCCCCGGCGAGCGGCAGCAGCACCACGGCGGGCAGCTGGTACCGCCAGGAGAACTCGAACGCGTCCGAGCTCACCAGCAGCACCACCGCGGCCAGCGTCACCAGCAGGCAGGGCACGCGCAGCTCGGTGCGCCGCCGCACCGCGCCCGCCACCCCCGCGACCAGGAGGACCGCGTACAGCGGCCCCGGCGTAAAGCCGCCGCCCAGCTGGTAGGTCCGCAGGAACGACGCGGCGGGCTGGACGGCGACCAGGTCGCCGCCGCTGCCGTGCGCGTGCGCCAGCCGGGTGAGGAAGGCCATCGAGTACGTCTGCGGGTAGGTCGGGTAGAAGTCCTGGAACTGCCAGCGTGCGATGGGCGTGACCTGCGGGTCGCCGTCCCTGACCGGCGCGAGCAGCCGGCCCGAGTCCCGGGCTACCGACCAGGCCACCCGCAGCGGCTGCTGCCGGAAGACCGCCAGCGCGAACCGGTCGAGGAACTCGGCGCGGGTCAGCCCGGGCGGGACCGGCACGGTGTGGCTGGGCGAGCGCGGGTTGTGCAGCAGCCCGTCGATGCCGCCCAGCGCCAGCGTCTGCGCCGGTGACGGGCACAGGGCCCGCTCGTCGGCGGGCAGCTTCAGCGTGGTGCAGTCCGCCGCGGCCGCGGCCCGGCCGTACTGCGGGCTCGGCCCGTTACCGGACATCACGAAGTGCCCGCTGACCAGGAATGTCCCGGCCAGGTAGCCCAGCACCGGCAGCAGGAAGCACCCGGCCGCCAGCCCGGCCCGCCGCGCCCGGCGCCGCCACCCGCGCACGGTCAGCGCCGCGAACACCACCACCGGCACGATCAGCACCGCGCCGATCTCCCGCACCGTGACCGCCGCGCCGAGCACCAGCGCGCCCGCCGCCAGCGGCCACGGCCCGGGCCGCCACAGCAGCACGACGAGCCCCGCCGCGATCATCGTCTCGAACAGCACGTCCGGCATGATCGTCTGCTCGAGCTGGAGCTGGTACGCGTCGAGCAGCACCGGCGCGGCGGCCAGCGTCGCCACCCACCGCGGCGCCCCCCGGCGGAGCAGCACCGCGTACAGCGCCACCGCCATGGCCAGCCCGAACACGTGCTGGACCGCCGCCACCAGCGCGAGCCCGCCGCCCGGCTCCAGCAGCCGGAGCAGCGCCTGGTACCCCTGCGGCGCGGAGGTCACCGAGCCCTCGAGGTACTTGACCGAGTCGATGTACAGCAGGGCGGGCCGGTAGGCGGTCTCGGCCAGCACCCGCAGCACCAGGCCGGCCGTCAGTACCAGGAGGAAAAAGGAATGACGCCGAACGGCCTGCCACCACGCCCGCGTGACCGCTCGAGCCTGGACCGGTGTGGTCGCCTCCCGTTCGGTGATCGTCACGCGTTACAGGTTGGCCGACCTTCCCTCCAGCCTGGCTGAATACTTCCTGCCAATCGCGTCAGCGCCGAGGACCGCGGCCACCGGGATGAGGCTGAGCTGGGGCAGCTGGTACCGCCAGTCGAAGGTGGCGAACATGGCCGGGAGCAGCAGGATGGCCACCGCGCTGACCGTGAACAGCAGCAGCGCTCTTCTGTCGCCCCGGCCGAAGACCAGGCCGGCCAGGGCGAGCGCGAGCCCGGCCGCGAACAGCGGCCCCGGCAGGTAGAACCACCGCCCGTACGCGGTCAGGAACGCGGCCGGCCCGGCGCGTATCTCCGGAGGCGGGTAGCCGAGCTTCCCGATCGAGGCGTACGCCTGCTGGTCCGGCCGGACCGTCGTCTGGAACTGCAGGTAGGCCGGCGAGTACCGTTCCGGCCCGGCCCCGCGGACCGGCGAGAACCCGTAGCCGAGGTCACGGACGACGGCTTCGGCGTACGCGCCCGGCTGGTGCCGCAGGATCCGCAGGCTGAAGTCGCGCACCACCACGTCCCTGGACTTCCCGGCCGGGGGCGTGAAGGTCCACTGCGGCGACGCCGGGTCCCAGGTGTAGAAGTCCGCGATCCGCTGCGCCGGCGGCTCCGCCGGGCACAGCGGCCGCTCGTAGGCGGGAAGGTTCAGGCCCCGGCAGTCGGCGAAGTCCGCCACCCGCCCGTACAGGAACGCCCCGTCGAACGTGGTGAAATTCCATTGCCCGTGCGCCGCGGCGAACCACCCCAGGTAGCCCACCACCGGTACCAGGAAGCACCCAGTCAGCGCGGCCAGGCGAACCAGCCGCCGTCCCCGGAGCAGCAGCACGTACAGCGCGGCCGGGACGATCATGATCAGTTCCTGGTCCCGGAACATCACCGCCACCCCGAGCAGCAGCCCGGCCAGCGCCGCGGCGCGGACCGTCAGCCCGTCCCGCCGCCACACCAGCAGGACCAGCGCCCCGACGATCAGTAGCATCGTCCACACGTCGGTCAGCACGTACTGCTCGAGCACGAGCTGCAGCGGGTCGAACAGAACCGGGATCGTGGCCAGCGCCGCCAGCCAGGTCCGCGCCCCGAACCGGATCAGCACCGCGTACACCAGCACGGCGGTAGCCAGCCCGGCCAGATGCTGCGTCAGCGGGACGAGCCACTCCGCGTGCAGCGCCGCGATCGGGATGATCAGCACCGAGTACCCGCTCTGCCGCAGCGCGTCCGGGCTCCACCGCCCGTCGATGAAGTTGTGCGCGTACTGCAGGTACCGCACGCTGTCCGGGAAGATCAGCGCCGGATAGTAGGCCGCGAGCACGACGCCGCGCAGCGCCGCCGCCAGCACCAGCAAGGCCACGAAGATCCAGTGCCTGCGCAGCCCTCGCGCCGCCGGGCTCAGCCGGCCTGGGCGCCGCTCCAGCCGGTCCACCGCTCCACCGTCACCGCCAGCACCGGCCCCGTCGGCGGCGCCTCCCGGTACTGCCAGTACCGGTCGGTCAGCAACCTCAGCGGGGCCGCCATCTCCCGCTGGCCCGTCAGGATCGCCGCCCTCCCGTCGGCGCGAACCCACCACAGCGTTTCCCAATCCTCGGAGTAATGGTCGGCGAGCATAGTGACCATCGAGTTCTCGCCGACGTTGCGCAGCCGCTTCAGCGGCCTACCCGACTTCGGCTTCTGGTCCACGGCCGTATAGACCATGTCACCGTCCACCGCGAAGGTGACCACCACTACGTGCGGCCGCCCCTGACCATCGGCGGTTCCCAGGCGCACCACCGGGCCGGCGGCGAACCGCTCCCGCGCTTCGTCCTCAGCAAGCCTCACGCCGAGGATATTACGGCCCTCAACCCCGCTGACCCGCCCGGACGCGAACCCGGCGTCCCGGCCTTCCGGTAGACTCATCGCGTCGTCCCGCCAGACGACCCGCCGCCTTAGCTCAGTCGGTTAGAGCGACGCACTCGTAATGCGTAGGTCATCGGTTCGATTCCGATAGGCGGCTCCCAGCTCAGAGGCCAATTTCGCGTTTAAGTTCTATGGTAAACGGCTTTCTTGCTAACGGGTTTGCTAACAGGCTGCCTTGACCGCATCAGCGAAGATGTCTGCGGCGGCAGCTTCGGCGCTTCGGATGACGTGGGCGTAGACCCGGAGCGTGATGGCCGGGTCGGCGTGCCCGAGCCGGGCCGCGACGACGTGAACCGGGACTTTGGATAGCAGCAGGGTTGTGGCGTGCAAGTGCCGCAAGTCGTGCAGCCGGGCGTGCGGGAGCTGCCTGCTGGCCCGGATGAGCTTGGTCATCAGGGACGTGACGGTATCGGGGTAGATCGGCTCGCCCCATCCGGTCGTGAACACGTACCCGT